>NZ_JBITDL010000007.1:0-274837 GCF_044454225.1 Streptomyces sp. NPDC051563 | reverse complement strand
CAGATGTGGAAGCCCGGTAACGGGTGGAGCTGACTGGTACTAATAGGCCGAGGGCTTGTCCTCAGTTGCTCGCGTCCACTGTGTTAGTTCTGAAGTAACGAACTGTGTTTATATCCGGTTGGTTAACTTCATAGTGTTTCGGTGGTCATAGCGTTAGGGAAACGCCCGGTTTACATTCCGAACCCGGAAGCTAAGCCTTTCAGCGCCGATGGTACTGCAGGGGGGACCCTGTGGGAGAGTAGGACGCCGCCGAACAACCCGCCCTTTTAGCTCAGTCGGTAGAGCGTCTCCATGGTAAGGAGAAGGTCAACGGTTCGATTCCGTTAAAGGGCTCCAAAACGAGAAGGCCCCCGCCATTGGCGGGGGCTTTTTTGCGTTTCCTGTCGGTTTTTGAGAAGGGTCGGGGGTCTCTGTCAAGCCCCGAGTCTTCGGGCCGTGACCGGGGGCGGGGTTCGGGGCGCAATGGGATCAGCAGGAGTTCCAAGGCCCTCGATCCCGGGAGGAACCTCATGAGCAGCGAACGGATTCGACAGCTCGCCCACACGGTCCGGACGGCACTGGCCGGCGACGGCGCCCACTGGTCCCCGTCCCTGTCCCCGTCCCTGTCCCCTTCACCGTCCGGTACAGGCCCTGACATGGCCGTTGAGACGGGCAGTGTGCCCTGGACCGGGGAGATGGCGGCCCCGTCGTTCATGATCCTGGTGCCGGGGCCCCGCAGGTAGGGCGGGCGGCGCGATGGTGCTCAGTCGCCGTCGCGCTGCCGGGGGATGCGGAAGGCGAGGATGGCCATGTCGTCGGAGGCAGGTTCCGCGGCGAAGCGTTCCACCGCGCGCAGGACGCGGGAGGCGACGGCGCCGGCCGTGAGGCCCGTACAGGTGGTGAGGACCTCGGCGAGGCCGTCGTCGCCGAGCATGCGGGTGCCCTCGCGGCGTTCGGTGACGCCGTCCGTGACGCAGAGCAGGACGTCGCCCGGGTCCAGGGTGAGGGTCTGCTCGTAGAGGTCCAGGTCGTCGAGGACGCCGAGGAGGGGCTGCGGTTCGGCGGCGGAGGTGACCTCGCCGTTCGGGCGCAGGCGCAGCGGCAGCGGGTGGCCGGCGCAGACGACCTTCATGTGGGCGCCGCCGTCGGGCTGCGGGTGCAGCTCGCCGTACAGGAGGGTGAGGAAGCGGCTGCGGTCGCCCTCGTCGAGGATCGCGGCGTTCAGGCGCTCCAGGACGGCCGGGCCGCCGAGGCCCTCGCGGGCCAGGAGGCGCAGGGCGTGGCGGGCCAGGCCCGTGACGGCGGCCGCTTCCGGGCCCGTGCCGCAGACGTCGCCGATGGCGAACCCGTACACACCGGGGCGGATCGGGAACACGTCGTAGAAGTCGCCGCCCACCTCGTTGCCCTCGCCGGCCGCGCGGTAGATGACCTCGACCTCGATGCCGGGGATGGTGGGGGAGCCGGGCGGCAGCAGGCTGCGCTGGAGCGAGCGGCTGATGGCGGTGCGCTCGGAGTACAGGCGGGCGTTGTCCAGGGCGAGGGCGGCGCGGCGGGAGAGGTCCTCGGCGAGTTCGAGGATCTCCTGCCGGAAGTGCTCCTCGGAGGGCTTGCCGAGGGTCAGCATGCCGATGACGCGGTTGCGGGCGAGGAGCGGGAGCACCACGGCCTCGCCGCCGACCGCCAGGGAGGTCTCGGGCCAGGGGCGGGCGCCGGACTCGCGGACCGGCTCGGGCGGGCTGACCTGGGAGAGCAGGGCCTTCAGCCCGTCGATGCGTTCCTCGTCCTCGTGCAGCACGTAGGAGAGGAACGGGTCGGAGGCCTGGTCGGCGATGGTGTAGACGGCGCACCAGGTGGCCAGGGTGGGGACGGTCATCTGGGCCATGAGGGCCAGGGTCTGGTCCCGGTCGAGGGTGCCGGCGAGCAGGTCGGAGGCCTCGACGAGGAAGGAGAGGGAGCCGCGGCGCAGTCGTTCGAGCTCGCCGAGGCGGGCCGATTCCACGGCGAGGGCGATGCGGTCCGCGGCGAACTGCAGGCGCAGGGCGTCGTCGTTGGAGTAGCGGCCGGGCATTTCGGCGGCGACCCCGAGGGAGCCGGTGAGGCGGCCTTCGACCTTGAGGGGGACGGTGATGGCCGAGCGCATGCCGGTGGCTTCGAGGAGGGGCACGGCGCCGGGGACGACGACGAGGTCCTCGTGGACGGCGGGCATGCGGGCGCTGCCGTACCGGTTGGTGCCGGCTTCGACGGGCACGCGGGCGAAGCGCTGGCGGGTGGAGGGCAGGCCGGTGGTGGCGCGGACTTCGAGCTCGGTCTCGTCGTCGGTGGCGAGGAGGAGGAAGGCGGAGTCGGCGTCGAGGAGGTCGCGGGCGCGTTCCACGGTGCGCTGGAGGAGGCCGTCGAGGTCGTCGGGGGCGGGGGAGCCGATGAAGATCTCGAAGGGGTCCGTGGGGCGGGTCTCGGTGAGGTGGCCGCCGTCCAGGGGGACCCGTACCGGGCTCTGCAGCAGGGCGCGCTCGTCGTCGTGCACGAGCAGGCAGACGATGGAGGGCTCGCCGTGGGCATCGCGGACCCGCAGGTGGGAGGCGTAGACGGGGATGACGCGGCCGTCGGCGCCGCGAATGCCGTAGCTGCCCTCCCAGCGGGACAGGCGCAGGGCCTCGGCGATGCCGGTGCCGGTGCCGGGGGTCTGCGGCCAGGCGGCGAGCTCGGCGAGCGGGCGGCCGACCGCCTTCGAGGCGAGGTGCCCGAAGATGATCTCGGCGTCCTCGTTCCAGGCGGAGACGGTGCCGGCGGAGTCGATCTGCAGGACCGCGACGCGGACCCGGCTGTCGGCCAGGGGGAGGAGCTGGTCGGGCACGACGGGCCCCGCAGAGCGGGTACCGACCGGACGGTCCGGCATGTCGAGCCGGAACCACACGTGCTTGTGCGTGGCCGTGTATTCCACACCCCAGCGGGTGGCGAGGGCGGCGCAGAGCATGAGCCCGCGGCCGTTCTCGCGGTCGGGATCCGCGTAGGGGCGGTCGCCGGGGTGCTGGAGGGGGAGCTCGCGCTCCGGGTAGCGGTCGGCGACCTCGACCCGTACGCCGTCGCCGGTGCGCAGGCACAGGACCTCGGCGCGGGTTCCCGCGTGCACCACGGCGTTGGTGACGAGCTCGCTGGTGAGGACCACCGCGTCGTCGACGATGTCCGCGAATCCCCATCCCTGGAGGGTGTCGCGGACGAATGCGCGGGCAGCAGCGACCGAGCGCCCCTGTGGATCGAAACTGGCAGCCGCCCGTGCCGTGATCACAAGTCTCCTTCGACGCGGTGGACAACGGATGCCAGGTTACTTACCTTCGCGGTCGCCATGGTGCCGTCGTCCTGGAATCCACCCGCAGGGTACGGCGGGTGTGCGATGGTGCCGGAGTGTTATGGCCGGGTTAGACCGGGGTGAAACACTGGGCAGGCTTGGAGTCGGACAGCACGTAGGTCCGAGGAGATGGGCACGGAGTAAGTGGGCACGGCGTAAGTGGACGCAGTCTGATGAACAAGATGCCCGGTGGAACAGTGGTCGACCCTTTCGGGAGGGACACGGTGGAGGCTGGCGCGGCGGTGCGGCGTACGGGAACGCGCCCGAAGGGAGGTCGCTCCCGGCGGGGCACGACGACGGAAGTCGATACCGCGGCCCTGAACAGGCTGCTCACGGCCCTGGTGTCGATGCGGGACGGGAACTTCCGCAAGCGGCTGACGGTGTCCGGCGACGGGGTGATGGCGGAGATCGCCGCCGTCTACAACGAGGTCGCCGACCGCAATCTCCACCTGACCGGTGAGCTGTCCCGCGTGCGCCGGATGGTCGGCCGTGAGGGCAAGCTCAGCGAACGGCTGGAAACAGGCGCCTGCGAGGGCTCCTGGGCGGCCGCGATCGACGCCTCGAACCAGCTGGTCGACGACCTGGCCCGGCCGGTGTCCGAGGTGGGCCGGGTGCTGTCGGCGGTCGCGGAGGGTGACCTCGACCAGCGCATGGACCTGCGGACCCAGGCCGCGGAGGGGGCCGGGCACCCGCTGCGCGGGGAGTTCCTGAAGGTCGGGCGGACGGTCAACAACCTGGTCGACCAGCTCTCCGCGTTCACCGACGAGGTGACGCGGGTGGCGCTGGAGGTGGGCACCGAGGGCAAGCTCGGCGGCCAGGCGCAAGTGCGCGGAATGTCCGGATCCTGGAAGGATCTGACCGACTCCGTCAACACGATGGCGTACCGGCTCACCGCCCAGGTGCGTGACATTGCTCTCGTCACGACGGCGGTGGCCAAGGGCGATCTGTCGCGCAAGGTCACGGTGCACGTGGCCGGCGAGATGCTCCAGCTGAAGAACACCGTCAACACGATGGTGGACCAGCTCTCCTCGTTCTCCTCCGAGGTGACCCGCGTGGCCCGCGAGGTGGGTACGGAGGGCGAGCTCGGCGGCCAGGCGAAGGTGCCCGGGGTCGCGGGCGTGTGGAAGGACCTGACCGACTCCGTCAACACCATGGCGGGCAACTTGACGGCCCAGGTGCGCGGCATCGCGCAGGTGACCACGGCGGTGGCCAACGGCGACCTGTCGCAGAAGGTCCGGGTCAGCGCGCGCGGCGAGGTCGCGCAGCTGGCCGAAACGATCAACCAGATGACCGAGACGCTGCGGACCTTCGCGGACGAGGTCACGCGCGTGGCCAGCGAGGTCGGCGCCAAGGGCCTGCTCGGCGGGCAGGCGCAGGTGCCGGGTGCGGCCGGGACGTGGAAGGACCTCACCGATTCGGTGAACACGGTCTTCCGCAACCTCACCACTCAGGTGCGCGACATCGCGCAGGTGACGACGGCTGTGGCCAACGGCGACCTGTCGCAGAAGGTCACCGTGAACGTGGCCGGCGAGATGCTGGAGCTGAAGAACACCGTCAACACGATGGTGGACCAGCTCCAGTCCTTCGGTGCGGAAGTGACGCGGGTGGCCCGTGAGGTCGGCGTAGAGGGCGAACTGGGCGGGCAGGCGCAGGTGCCCGGCGCGGCCGGGACGTGGAAGGACCTCACCGACTCGGTGAACACCGCCTTCCGCAACCTCACCGGGCAGGTCCGCAACATCGCCCAGGTGACGACGGCGGTGGCCAACGGCGACCTGTCGCAGAAGGTCACGGTCGACGTCTCCGGCGAGATGCTCCAGCTGAAGAACACCGTGAACACGATGGTGGACCAGCTGTCCTCCTTCGCCGACCAGGTCACGCGGATGGCGCGGGACGTGGGCACGGAGGGCCGGCTCGGCGGCCAGGCGCGGGTCGAGGGGGTGTCCGGCACCTGGAAGGAGCTCACCGACTCCGTCAACTTCATGGCCGGGAACCTGACCTCCCAGGTGCGCCAGATCGCCCAGGTGACCACGGCGGTGGCCCGCGGCGACCTCTCGCAGAAGATCGACGTGGACGCCCGCGGCGAGATCCTGGAGCTGAAGAACACCATCAACACGATGGTCGACCAGCTCTCGGCCTTCGCGGAGCAGGTGACCCGGGTGGCCCGGGACGTGGGTACGGAGGGCCGGCTCGGCGGCCAGGCGCAGGTGCCCGGCGTGGCCGGCGTGTGGCGCGACCTGACCGACTCGGTGAACGGCATGGCCGGGAACCTGACCTCGCAGGTCCGCAACATCGCTCAGGTGGCCACCGCGGTGGCGCGCGGCGACCTGTCGCAGAAGATCGAGGTCGATGCCCGGGGCGAGATCCTGGAGCTGAAGAACACCCTCAACACGATGGTCGACCAGCTCTCGAACTTCGCGGAGCAGGTGACGAGGGTGGCCCGAGAGGTGGGTACCGAGGGCATCCTGGGCGGCCAGGCCGAGGTGAAGGGGGTCTCCGGCACCTGGAAGGACCTCACCCAGTCCGTCAACTTCATGGCGAACAACCTGACCTCGCAGGTCCGCAACATCGCCGAGGTGACCACGGCGGTCGCCATGGGCGACCTCTCCAAGAAGATCACCGTCGATGCCAAGGGCGAGATCTTGGAGCTCGTCACCACCGTGAACACGATGGTGGACCAGCTCTCCTCCTTCGCCGAGCAGGTGACGAGGGTGGCCCGCGAGGTGGGTACGGAGGGCATCCTCGGCGGCCAGGCCCGGGTGCGCGGGGTCACCGGCATCTGGAAGGACCTCAGCGACAACGTCAACACCATGGCCGGCAACCTGACCGCCCAGGTGCGCGGGATCGCGCAGGTGTCGACCGCGGTGGCCAACGGCGACCTGACCAAGACGGTCACCGTCGAGGCGCGCGGCGAGGTCGCGCAGCTCGCCGACACCGTCAACACCATGGTCAAGACCCTGTCCTCCTTCGCCGACGAGGTCACGCGCGTGGCCCGCGAAGTGGGTACGGAGGGCAGGCTCGGCGGCCAGGCGCACGTGCCCGGGGTCTCCGGGACCTGGAAGGACCTCACCGACTCGGTGAACTTCATGGCCTCCAACCTCACCGGCCAGGTGCGGCAGATCGCCATGGTCACGACCGCCATCGCCAAGGGCGACATGACCAAGAAGATCGACATCGATGCGCGCGGGGAGATCCTGGAGCTCAAGACCACGATCAACACGATGGTCGACCAGCTCTCCTCCTTCGCCGACCAGGTGACCCGGGTCGCCCGCGAGGTGGGTACGGAGGGCATCCTCGGCGGCCAGGCGCGGGTGCGGGACGTGGACGGGACCTGGCGGGACCTGACCGAGTCCGTGAACGAGATGGCCGGGAACCTCACCCGGCAGGTGCGCGCCATCGCGGCCGTGGCCACCGCGGTGACCCGCGGCGACCTCAACCTGAAGATCGACGTGGACGCCGCCGGCGAGATCCAGGTCCTCCAGGACAACATCAACACGATGATCGCCAACCTGCGCGACACCACCTTGGCCAACAAGGAGCAGGACTGGCTCAAGGGCAACCTCGCCCGCATCTCCGCCCTGATGCAGGGCCGCCGCGAGCTGGACGACGTGGCCTCGCTGATCATGAGCGAGCTGACCCCGGTGGTCTCCGCGCAGCACGGGGCGTTCTTCCTGGCGCTGCCGACCGGGGGCACCACCGAGATCGGGACCGACGGGGGCGCGGACGGCTCGTACGAGCTGCGGATGCGCGGGAGTTACGCGTACGCCGGCGGGCAGATGCCCATCTCCTTCCGGCCGGGGGAGGGACTGATCGGGATGGTCGCCGAGGAGAAGCGGATGGTGCTCATCGAGAACACCCCGCCCGGCTACCTGAAGATCTCCTCCGGGCTCGGCGAGGCCCCGCCCGCGCACGTGATCGTGCTGCCGGTGCTCTTCGAGGGGAAGGTGCTCGGCGTCATCGAGCTGGCCTCCTTCCAGCCCTTCACGCAGATCCAGAAGGACTTCCTCAGCCAGATCGCCGAGATGATCGGCACGAGCGTCAACACCATCTCCGTCAACTCCAAGACGGAGATGCTGCTCAAGCAGTCGCAGGAGATGACCGAGCAGCTGCGCGAGCGTTCCGACGAGCTGGAGAACCGGCAGAAGGCCCTCCAGGCCGCCAACGCCGAGCTGGAGGAGAAGGCCGAGCTGCTGGCCCAGCAGAACCGGGACATCGAGGTGAAGAACACCGAGATCGAGGAGGCCCGGCAGGTCTTGGAGGAGCGCGCCGAGCAGCTCGCGGTCTCGATGCGCTACAAGAGCGAGTTCCTGGCGAACATGTCGCACGAGCTGCGGACCCCGCTCAACTCCCTGCTGATCCTGGCCAAGCTGCTCGCCGACAACGCGGACGAGAACCTCTCGCCCAAGCAGGTGGAGTTCGCCGAGACCATCCACGGGGCCGGCTCCGACCTGCTCCAGCTGATCAACGACATCCTCGACCTGTCGAAGGTCGAGGCCGGGAAGATGGACGTCTCCCCGACGCGGATCGCGCTGGTCCAGCTCGTCGACTACGTGGAGGCCACCTTCCGGCCGCTGACCGCGGAGAAGGGGCTCGACTTCTCGGTACGGGTCTCCCCGGAGCTGCCGGCGACTCTGCACACCGACGAGCAGCGGCTGCTCCAGGTACTGCGCAACCTGCTGTCGAACGCGGTGAAGTTCACCGACACCGGGGCGGTGGAGCTGGTGATCCGGCCCGCCGGGGCCGATGTGCCGATCGCGATCCGCGAGCAGCTGCTGGAGGCCGGTTCGCTGCGGGAGGCCGACGCCGATCTGATCGCCTTCTCGGTGACCGACACCGGGATCGGGATCGCCGCGAGCAAGATGCTGGTGATCTTCGAGGCGTTCAAGCAGGCCGACGGGACGACGAGCCGCAAGTACGGCGGCACCGGCCTGGGGCTGTCCATCAGCCGGGAGATCGCCCGGCTGCTGGGCGGGGAGATCCACGCGGCGAGCGAGCCCGGCCGCGGGTCGACCTTCACGCTGTACCTGCCGCTGCATCCGAGCGAGCTGCCGCCGCAGGGGTACGCGCCGCTGACGCCCGGCGGGGCGCGCGGGGAGCTGTACCGCCGCCCGGCCGCCGAGGAGGCGCGGCCCGAACTGCCGGCGGCGCCGGTGGCGCAGGGCCCCGTAGGACCCGTGTCGCCGATGGCGCTGCCGCGGGCCGGGGAACCGGCCGGGCAGGGCTCCTCGGCGCTGTTCCGGCGGCGCCGCAAGGCGATGGCCGAGCCGCCGCTGCGGGCGGAGGTGCCCGGGCAGGGCGAGGCGGAGGCCTGGTCGGTGGAGGAGCCGCTGCCCTCGACGCCGCGGACGTACGACTTCCACGGCGAGCGGGTGCTGATCGTGGACGACGACGTGCGCAACGTCTTCGCGCTGACCAGCGTGCTGGAGCAGCACGGGCTGGCGGTGCTGTACGCGGAGAACGGGAGGGAGGGCATCGAGGTCCTGGAACAGCACGACGACGTGGCGCTCGTGCTGATGGACATCATGATGCCGGAGATGGACGGGTACGCGACCACCTCGGCGATCCGGCGGATGCCGCAGTTCGAGGGGCTGCCGATCATCGCCCTGACGGCGAAGGCCATGAAGGGGGACCGGGAGAAGGCGATCGAGTCCGGTGCCTCGGACTACGTGACCAAGCCGGTCGAGCCCGACTACCTGCTGTCGGTCATGGAAGGGCACATGCGCGGGGCCGGGGCGTGACCGGGCGGGCGGAAGGTGACTCCCGAGGGAACCTTCTGCCCGTCCGGCACGTTTCCGGTTCGTGCGCTGTGACATCTTGGTGACAGGGTGTGGCGATCTCGGGACTGGGGCTACGATGACCGGCACAAGGACGGACGGCGCAAGGATGCCGTCCTCTGGGGCGGGGCCCGGCGCACAGGCCGGAGCCAGGAGCCGGGGAGGCCCCATGCCGGGGCGAGGAGGACAGGGCATGGTGCAGAAGGCCAAGATCCTCCTGGTCGACGACCGGCCGGAGAATCTGCTGGCGCTGGAGGCCATCCTCTCCGCGCTCGATCAGACACTGGTCCGGGCGTCGTCGGGGGAGGAAGCGCTCAAGGCGCTGCTGACGGACGACTTCGCGGTCATCCTGCTCGACGTGCAGATGCCGGGCATGGACGGGTTCGAGACGGCCGCGCACATCAAGCGGCGCGAGCGGACCCGGGACATCCCGATCATCTTTCTCACGGCGATCAACCACGGTCCGCACCACACCTTCCGCGGGTACGCGGCGGGTGCGGTGGACTACATCTCCAAGCCCTTCGACCCGTGGGTGCTGCGGGCCAAGGTCTCGGTGTTCGTCGAGCTGTATACGAAGAACTGCCAACTGCGCGAGCAGGCGGCGCTGCTGAGGCTCCAGCTGGAGGGCGGCGGCTCCAACGGCGCGGTGGACGGCTCCAAGGAGACCGCCGGCCTGCTGGCCGAGCTCTCCGCGCGGCTCGCCGCCGTGGAGGAGCAGGCGGAGGCGCTGACCAAGCAGCTCGGCGAGGAAGCGGCCGATCCCTCGGTGGTGGCCACCGCCGCCCACCTGGAGCGCAAGCTCACCGGGCTGCGGCGGGCGCTCGACGCGCTGGAGCCGGG
The DNA here is from genome assembly GCF_044454225.1 of Streptomyces sp. NPDC051563. Classification (NCBI taxonomy): domain Bacteria; kingdom Bacillati; phylum Actinomycetota; class Actinomycetes; order Kitasatosporales; family Streptomycetaceae; genus Streptomyces; species Streptomyces sp. NPDC051563. Next base: position 264,901 of record NZ_JBITDL010000007.1, on the reverse strand, counting down.
GACCGGCGGCGGGGCTCCCGTACTGCCCGCCCACAGCTAGCTCCGCCTGCCGGCTCCGCGGAGGCCGTCCGCGACCCGGGAGGGCAGCGGGCGGGCCCGCTTGGCGGGCCGTCAGGTCTGGCGGGACGTCAGGGCGGGCCGCCCGTACGGGCCGAGGGCGCGGGCGTCTCCCGCCCGGTACCCGGACGACACGAACGGGTGAAGGGGTGGGCACGCGTGTCCACCGGCGCGCGCACCGGTAACCTCGGGCGCATGGCCTCAAGTACGTCCGGTAAGGGTTCCCAGAGCACGGCGGGCACCGCGAAGGGCCGCACCGGCCGTACGACGGCGCCGGCGAAGAAGGCTGCCCCAGCGCGCAAGCCGCCCGCGAAGAAGGCGGCGCCCGCCGCCAAGCGCGGCCCCGTCAGGAAGGTCGCGCCGAAACCCGCGCCGTCCCCCACCGGGGGAGTGCTGCGGCTGGTGCGCGCCTTCTGGCTCGGCATCGCGCACGCGGTCGGTGCGATCTTCCGCGGCATCGGCCAGGGCGCGAAGAACCTCGACCCGGCCCACCGCAAGGACGGCCTCGCCCTGCTGCTGCTCGCGCTCGCGCTGATCGTGGCCGCCGGGACCTGGTCGAACCTGAGCGGGCCCGTCGGGGACCTGGTGACCATGCTGGTCACCGGCGCCTTCGGGCGGCTCGACCTGCTCGTGCCGGTCCTGCTCGGCGTCATGGCGGTACGTTTCATCCGCCATCCCGAACAGGCCGACGCCAACGGCCGCATCGGCATCGGGCTCTCCGCGCTGGTCGTCGGAGTCCTGGGGCTCGTGCACATCGCCTGCGGAGCCCCCGGGCGCGACGAGGGCACCACCGCCATGCAGAACGCCGGCGGGCTGATCGGCTGGGGCGCCTCGAAGCCGCTGATCTTCACCATGGGCGCACCGCTGGCCGTGCCGATGCTGGTGCTGCTCACCGTGTTCGGGCTGCTGGTGGTCACCGCGACCCCCGTCAACGCGATCCCGCAGCGGCTGCGGAGCGCGGGGATCCGGCTCGGGGTGATCGCTCCGAACGCCTATGACGAGGAGTACGCGGAGCACGGGGACCCCGCGGCCTCGGCCGCCGCGGACCGGCACGATGCCGAGCAGTGGCGGGCCCGCTCCGGCGCCGCCGGGCCGGGGGACCCGTCGGAGGCCGCCGAGGAGGAGGCGCTCGCCCGGCGGCGGCGCCCCCGGCGGGCCGCGGGCCGGCCGGCCATGGATCGCGGGATGGACGCCGTCGACGTGGCCGCGGCGGCCGCCGCCGCGCTGGACGGGGTGGTGTACGGCGGAATGCCGCCCTCCCCGCTGGTCGCCGACCTCACCCAGGGCATCTCGGCGGAGCGCGGGGGCACGGAGATCACCGCCCCGGTTCCGCCGGCCCGGGAGGAGGGCCCCGCGGGCGGGGGGAAGCCGGCCCGGAAGGACGAGCCCGCCGGGGCCGAGGCTGCCGGGGCCGCGGCCCCGCCGCACGACACCACCGCTGCGGCCTCCGGGACGCTGTCCGTGCCCGACCTGACCAAGACCCCGCCCCCGGCCCAGGCGCTGCCGCCCCGCGCCGAGCAGCTCCAGCTGCGCGGGGACATCACGTACTCCCTGCCCTCGCTGGACCTGCTGGAGAAGGGTGGACCGGGCAAGACCCGCAGCGCCGCGAACGACGCGGTCGTGGCCTCGCTGACGAACGTGTTCATGGAGTTCAAGGTCGATGCGAAGGTCACCGGTTTCACCCGGGGGCCGACGGTGACCCGCTACGAGGTGGAGCTCGGCCCGGCCGTGAAGGTCGAGCGGATCACGGCGCTGGCGAAGAACATCGCCTATGCCGTGGCCTCGCCCGACGTGCGCATCATCAGCCCGATCCCGGGCAAGTCGGCGGTCGGCATCGAGATCCCGAACACCGACCGCGAGATGGTCAACCTGGGGGACGTGCTCAGGCTGGCGGACGCGGCCGAGGACGACCACCCGATGCTGGTGGCGCTCGGCAAGGACGTCGAGGGCGGCTACGTCATGGCCAACCTGGCGAAGATGCCGCACGTCCTGGTCGCCGGAGCCACCGGTTCCGGAAAGTCCTCCTGCATCAACTGCCTGATCACCTCGGTGATGGTGCGGGCCACCCCGGAGGATGTCCGGATGGTGCTCGTGGACCCCAAGCGGGTGGAGCTGACGGCGTACGAGGGCATCCCGCACCTCATCACGCCGATCATCACCAACCCCAAGCGGGCCGCCGAGGCGCTCCAGTGGGTCGTGCGCGAGATGGACCTGCGCTACGACGACCTGGCGGCCTTCGGGTACCGGCACATCGACGACTTCAACCAGGCGATCCGCGACGGCAAGATCAAACTGCCGCCGGGCAGCGAGCGGGAGCTGAGCCCGTACCCGTACCTGCTGGTGATCGTCGACGAGCTCGCCGACCTGATGATGGTGGCCCCGCGCGACGTGGAGGACTCCATCGTCCGCATCACCCAGCTGGCCCGCGCGGCCGGCATCCACCTGGTGCTCGCGACCCAGCGGCCCTCGGTGGACGTGGTGACCGGTCTGATCAAGGCGAACGTGCCCTCGCGCCTCGCCTTCGCCACCTCCTCGCTCGCCGACAGCCGGGTCATCCTCGACCAGCCGGGCGCCGAGAAGCTCATCGGCAAGGGCGACGGGCTGTTCCTGCCGATGGGCGCGAACAAGCCGGTGCGGCTCCAGGGCGCCTTCGTCACCGAGGACGAGATCGCCGGGATCGTGCAGCACTGCAAGGACCAGATGGCGCCCGTCTTCCGCAACGACGTCACCGTCGGGCAGAAGCAGAAGAAGGAGATCGACGAGGAGATCGGCGACGACCTCGACCTGCTGTGCCAGGCGGCCGAGCTGGTCGTCTCCACCCAGTTCGGGTCCACCTCGATGCTCCAGCGCAAGCTGCGCGTCGGGTTCGCGAAGGCCGGGCGGCTGATGGACCTCATGGAGTCGCGGGGGATCGTCGGACCGAGCGAGGGGTCGAAGGCGCGCGACGTGCTGCTGAAGGCCGACGAGCTGGACGGCGTGCTCGCGGTGATCCGCGGGGAGACTCCCGAGTAACGGGCAAAGGACCGGGGGCAACCGTTTCCCCGGGCCGCGTGTCTAGTTGAGGGAGACGGTGGTCCGTTCCGGGCCGCCGCACCGGGCGGGAGCCCCCTGGCCATTCGTATGGCGTAGGGAGGCGCCCCTCCGGTTGCTCCACCCTTTCGTCACCCCCCTAGACTGGACTTCCAGCAGGTGGCTACACGCTCGAAAGGCGCCCTCGTGTCCATCGGCAACGCCAACTCCCCCGAAGAAGAGCGGCCTTCGACCGACGACCGGTCCGAGGACCGCATCGTCGAACGTTCCGTCGAAGAGCCGTCCATCGGGACGGCCCTCAAGAAGGCCCGGATCGCCGCCGGGCTGACTGTCGACGAGGTCAGTTCCACCACCCGCGTGCGCATCCCGATCGTGCACGCCATCGAATCCGACGATTTCTCGCGCTGCGGCGGCGACGTGTACGCCCGCGGCCACATCCGTACGCTCGCCCGTGCCGTGCGCCTCGATCCGGAACCCCTGATCGAGTCGTACGACGCGGCCCACGGCGGCCGGCCGGCACCCACCCCCGCCGCGCCGATGTTCGAAGCCGAGCGGATCCGCCCCGAACGGCAGCGGCCCAATTGGACCGCCGCCATGGTTGCCGCCATCGTCGCCGTGATCGGCTTCGTCGGCTTCACGGCCTTCGGCGGCGCCGACGAGAAGACCAAGCGGCCGGTGGCCGAAGGTTCCGCCGCGCCCAAGCCCGCACCCACCCCGAACGCCTCCAAGCCCTCGGTCCAGGCGCCGCCGGCGCCCACGTCCCCGAAGCCGGAGCCCTCGGACAGCGCCATCGCCGCCGCGCCCAAGGACCTCGTCACGGTCGTCCTGACGGCCAACGACGGCGAGAGCTGGATCTCGGCCAAGGACCACAGCGGACGGCTCCTCTTCGACGGCACCCTCCAGCAGGGTCAGTCGAAGACGTTCACGGACAAGGAGTCCATCGACCTGGTGCTCGGCGATGCCGGGGTCGTGAAGCTCTTCGTGAACGGCAAGGAGATCAAGGACGAGTTCCAGCCAGGACAGGTGGAACGTCTCACATACACCAAGGACGACCCGCGTCAGGGCCAGGCCCAGGCAGGCTGACCAGCAGGGCTGACCAGCAGGGAATAGAACGTTCCGGATCCCCGGGGTGGCGCGCCGCACCCCGGGGATCTTGCCGTCCGGGACGGGAGGCGGGGGCCGGTGCCGGGACGAAGTAGTCTTGAGTCCATGCCCGAACGCCGTACCGTCGCCCTTGTCACTCTTGGCTGCGCCCGTAACGAGGTGGACTCGGAGGAGCTCGCAGGCCGCTTGGCGGCGGATGGCTGGGAGCTCGTCGAGGACGCCGCCGATGCGGACGTAGCCGTCGTCAACACCTGCGGCTTCGTCGAAGCCGCGAAGAAGGACTCCGTAGACGCCCTGCTGGAGGCCAACGATCTCAAGGATCACGGCCGCACCCAGGCCGTTGTAGCCGTCGGCTGTATGGCCGAGCGCTACGGCAAGGAGCTTGCCGAAGCGCTCCCCGAGGCCGACGGAGTACTCGGCTTCGACGACTACGCCGACATCTCCGACCGCCTCCAGACCATCCTCAACGGCGGCATCCACGCCTCCCACACCCCGCGCGACCGGCGCAAGCTGCTGCCGATCAGCCCGGCCCAGCGCCAGGACGCCGACGTGGCCCTGCCGGGTCACGCGCAGGAGCCCGAAGCCGCGCCCGCGGACCTTCCGGAGGGCGTCGCGCCCGCCTCCGGTCCGCGCGCACCGCTGCGCCGGCGCCTGGACAAGAGCCCGGTCGCCTCGGTCAAGCTCGCCTCCGGCTGCGACCGCCGCTGCTCCTTCTGCGCCATCCCGTCCTTCCGCGGCTCCTTCATCTCCCGCCGCCCCAGCGACGTGCTGGGCGAGACGCGCTGGCTCGCCGAGCAGGGCGTCAAGGAGATCATGCTGGTCTCCGAGAACAACACCTCGTACGGCAAGGACCTGGGCGACATCCGCCTGCTGGAGACCCTGCTGCCCGAGCTGGCCGAGGTGGACGGCATCGAGCGCGTCCGCGTCAGCTACCTCCAGCCCGCCGAGATGCGCCCCGGCCTGATCGACGTCCTCACCTCGACCCCCAAGGTCGTCCCGTACTTCGACCTGTCCTTCCAGCACTCGGCCCCCGACGTGCTGCGCTCCATGCGCCGCTTCGGTGACACCGACCGCTTCCTGGAGCTGCTGGACACCATCCGCGGCAAGGCCCCGACGGCCGGCGTCCGCTCCAACTTCATCGTCGGCTTCCCCGGCGAGAAGGAATCGGACTTCGCCGAGCTGGAGCGCTTCCTCACCCACGCGCGCCTCGACGCCATCGGCGTCTTCGGCTACTCCGACGAGGACGGCACCGAGGCCGCCACGTACGAGAACAAGCTGGACGCCGACACCGTCGCCGAGCGCCTCGCCCACATGCAGCGCCTCGCCGAGGAGCTCACCTCGCAGCGCGCGGAGGAGCGGATCGGGGAGACGCTGGAGGTGCTCGTCGAGACGGTCGTCCCGATCGACGAGGCCGAGGACGGCGAGGGAGCCTACGGGCGTGCCGCCCACCAGGCGCCCGAGACCGACGGCCAGGTCGTCTTCACGGACGGCGCGGGCCTGGTCCCGGGGCGTATCGTCACCGCGAAGGTGGTCGGCACCCTGGGTGTGGACCTCGTGGCGGAGCCCCTGGGCGTGGACCTTGAGGAGGCGGCCGGATGACCGGAGCCCCGGCATCTGCGGCGGGCGGGACCGGCCGCCGGCCCGCGCCCGGCGCGAAGCTGGGCGCCGCGGCGGTCGATCAGGCCAGCCTGTGGAACATCGCCAACATCCTGACGATGATCCGGCTGGTCCTGGTGCCGGGATTCGTGATGCTGCTGCTCGCCGACGGGGGCTACGACCCCCAGTGGCGGGCGCTGGCGTGGGCGGCGTTCGCCGTCGCCATGATCACCGACATCTTCGACGGGCATCTGGCCCGTACGTACAACCTGGTCACGGATTTCGGGAAGATCGCCGACCCCATCGCCGACAAGGCGATCATGGGGTCGGCATTGGTGTGTCTGTCGTGGCTCGGCGACCTGCCCTGGTGGGTGACCGGGGTGATCCTCGGCCGGGAACTCGGGATCACGCTCATGCGTTTCTGGGTCATCCGGTACGGAGTGATTCCGGCGAGCCGGGGCGGGAAGCTGAAGACCCTGGCCCAGGGCACGGCCGTGGGCATGTACGTGCTCGCGCTGACCGGGCCGCTGGCCACGCTGCGGTTCTGGGTGATGGCCGTCGCCGTCGTCCTGACCGTCGTCACCGGTCTGGACTACATCCGCCAGGCCGTCGTGCTCCGGCGCAAGGGGCTCGCCGCGGAGCGTGCCGCGCGGTGAACCTGCCGGGGGATGACGCGGTGCTGCAAGAGACGGGCGGTTCTTCCGTGGTCGGTGCGACGGTGCGGAATGCCGCGGGGCCCGCTGGTGACACCGGGGCGGTCGCGGCCGACGTGCTGCGACTCCTCGCGGAGAGTAACGGTACGGTTGCGGTTGCGGAGTCGCTGACCGGCGGCATGGTCGCCGCGGAACTCACGGCCGTCCCGGGAGCCTCCCGGTCCTTCCGCGGATCCGTCACGGCGTACGCGACCGAGCTGAAGCACCGGGTGCTGGGCGTGGACGCCGGGTTGCTCGAGGCCGAAGGCGCGGTGAACCCGCAGGTCGCGGAGGAGATGGCGGCCGGAGTGCGGCGCGTGCTCGGTGCCTCCTGGGGCATCGCGACCACCGGAGTGGCCGGCCCCGACCCGCAGGACGGACAGCCGGTGGGCACCGTTTTCATCGCCGTGGCGGGTCCCGCGGGCAGGAAAACGGTCCGTCTGCGGTTGAAAGGCTCCCGTGAGGAAATTCGTAGGGAGAGTGCACGGACAGTGCTCGAGCTGCTCGCGAGCGAACTCCGCGAGAATCTGCGGGGGCAGGATACGGAACAGGACGGGGGGATTTGATGTTTGCAGCCCTGAGTGAACACGACATCGCTCCCCGCACGGCCGCCGCGCGAGGCGGTACGGTGGGGCGTGAAGGTTACGGCTACACGGTCAGAGGAGGGAGCCACCGATGATTCTGCTCCGTCGCCTGCTGGGTGACGTGCTGCGTCGGCAGCGCCAGCGCCAGGGCCGTACTCTGCGCGAAGTCTCCTCGTCCGCCCGAGTTTCGCTCGGCTATCTCTCCGAGGTGGAGCGGGGGCAGAAGGAGGCATCTTCCGAGCTGCTCTCCGCGATCTGCGACGCGCTTGACGTACGGATGTCAGAGCTGATGCGGGAAGTCAGCGACGAGCTCTCGCTCGCCGAGCTGGCCCAGTCCGCCGCGGCGAGCGAACCGGTGTCCGCACCGGTCCGCCCGATGCTCAATTCGGTATCCGTGGCCTCGGTCACGGGTGGCCCGGAACGGGTGACGATCAAGGCACCCGTGGAAGCGGTGAACGTCGTAGCCGCGTGATGCGTGCGTGAGCGTCTGCCCGTGCGCGCGAAGCGTGCGCGTGTGCTGAGCGTATGAGTGTGGCCGGAGCCCCGGCCGGTGCCCCTTGGGTACCGGCCGGGGCTCCTTGCCGTCGCGGGGTCGGGTGCATGTGGTGCGGGCGCCGGGGCGGGTGCGGTGGTGTTCCGGGGCCGGCGCGAGGGGGTGCGGGTGCGGGCGGGGTGCGGGAGGATGGGCCCGTTCGGGTCTCCGGCCCCTGGAGGTGGCCGTGCGGCGGTTGCTGGGTATACCCGTGGGTCTGGCCCTCGCGCTGTCGGTGGGCGTCCTGTGGTGGTGGGCCGTGCTGCGGCTCGTGCTGGCACCGGCCGATGCCGGGCCGGTGGAGGGTGCGGTCGCCGTCGGGGGGTGGGGGCTGGGGCTGCTGCCGGTGCACTGCGTACCGGGGCCCGTGGGCGGCCGTCGCCGCCGCGGAGCGGCCGGCGGGCACGGTGACGGGGGCGGAGCGGGGAACGGGGCCGGGGGCGGCGTCTCGGGCCATGGCGGGGGCGCGGGTGGGGTTCCGGGTGACGGTGGGGTCCTGGGTGACGATGGGGCCCTGGGTGATGGTGGGGCCCTGGGTGACGGCGGGGGACGGGCTGGTGCCGGGCCGGAGGCCTACGGGTGAGCGGTCACCAGGGCATGGCGACTCCACCGTTCGGGCGAAGGATCTGGCCCGTCATGAAGGACGAGGCGTCCGAGGCGAGGTAGAGCACCGCCTGGGCTATGTCCTCGGGCTCGCCCACGCGGCGTAGCGGGGACATCCGGGTCATCACCGCCTCGGTCTGCTCCTGGACCTCTGGGCTGTGCCGGCCGGTCATGGGCGTGCGGATCCAGCCGGGCGCGACGGCGTTCACGCGGATGCCGTGCGGGCCGGCCTCGGTGGCGAGGGTCTTGGTCAGCTGGACGACGGCCGCCTTGGCGGCGCTGTAGCAGAGCAGGCCGGGCTGGGCGGCGTCGACGGCGCCGGAGGCCATGGTGATGATCGAACCGGGCCGGCCGGCCGCGATCATGGCGCGGGCCGCCTCCTGGCAGGTGCGCAGCACCCCCTTGAAGTTGATGTCCAGGACCCGGTCCAGGTCCTCGTCGGACGTCTCCAGAACGCTGCTGGTGTGCATGATCCCGGCGATCGCGGCGGTGATGTCGAGCGGGCCGGCCTGCGCGATCGCCGCCCTGATCGCGGCGCGGTCGGTCACGTCGAGGGGGTGGGCGGTGGCCCGGCCGCCGGCCTTGGTGACGAGGGCGACGGTCTCCTCCAGGCCCTCGGCATCGCGGTCCGCGCAGTGCACGGCGGCCCCGGCCTCGGCGAGGAGCACGGCGGTGGCCCGGCCGATGCCGCTGGCGGCGCCGGTGATCAGTGCGGTGCGGCCGGTGAGTTCGTACGCGCTGGGTGTAGGCATGCGGGGACGGTACGACCGGATCTGACGGGGCGTCAACTAAGGCGTCGGGCCGGATTGGCACCGGGGACACCAGTAGGTGGGGCGGCCGTCCTGGGGAGCCTCGCGGACGGGGGTGCCGCAGCGCAGGCAGGGGCGGTGGGCGCGGCCGTACACGAACAGGTCCTGGCCGGGGCGACGGCTTCCGGTGGTATTGCGGTGGCGGGCCTTGTTCGCGTCGAGGAGCCGGTGTGCGGCCGCGGCGATGCGGGGGAGGGTGCGGGGCTGGAGGTCGCCCACCGGGGTCCAGGGGGTGACCAGGGCGAGGAAGCAGATCTCGGCCTTGTAGATGTTGCCGATGCCGGCCAGGTTGCGCTGGTCGAGGAGGGCTTCGCCGAGGGGGCGGGCGGGGGTGGCGAGGAGATTCGCGGCGGCGGTCTCCTCGTCCCAGTCGGGACCGAGGAGATCGGGACCGAGGTGACCGACGGCGCGGTGCTCGTCGGCGGTACGGAGCAGTTCGACGACGGGGAGGCGGTAGCCGAAGGCGGTGTGGTCGGCGGTGGCGAGGATGACGCGGATCTCGTGGACGGGGCCGGGGGGTGTGCGGGAGGCGCGGGGGGCGCGTGGGGCACCCGGTGCGGGGGGTGGGGTGGGTGTGGTCCTGGTGGGGAGGATGCGCCAGGTGCCGTCCATGCGGAGGTGGGTGTGCAGGGTGAGGCGGGTCTCGGGGGCGGCTTCCGGGCGGGAGCGGGCTTCCGGGCGGGAGCCGGGTTCTTCCGCCGTGCCGGTTGCCGGGTGGCCGAAGCGCATGAGGAGGTGCTTGCCCCGGGGGACGACCTCGAGGGTGGTGAGGCCGGTGAGGTCGGCGGTGGCGAAGCGGGGGACGCGGAGGTCGGAGCGGGTCAGCTCCTTGCCCGCGAGGGCTTCGCGGAGCCGGGCCGCCATGCGGTACACGCTGTCGCCTTCGGGCATGCGTTCATTCTCCTGCGGATTCGGGCTCGGCGGGTACGGGCGGGGCGCCGCTGCGCGGGGCGTGCTCCCCGCCCCGCCCTTCCTCCGTTCCCCGGGGCTGCGCCCCGGACCCCGATTCCGGGGGCTGTGGTCCGGGGGCCCGTTCCCCCGGTCCCCGTTTCCCCGGGGCTGCGCCCGGGCCCATTCATGAGGCTGCGCCCCGGATCGGGCTTCCTGGGCTGCGCCCGTGGCCCGGTTTCCTGGGGGCCGGGCCCCGGAACGGGTTTTGCGGGCTGCGTCGGCGCCCGGGCTCCGGGGTGGGGGCCGAGCGGTGGCTGGGGGGTGGGTTGGGGGGCAGTGTTTGTGGTTCGGGCGATGAGTTTGGGTGGGGCGGGGAGTCTCATCGTTGTCATCGGCGGTTGAGGAGGAACTCGTGGGTCAGTTGTTGAGGGTCCAGAACTTCAGTGTTTCCAGTGACGGCATCGGTGCCGGTGAGGAGCAGACGCTCGAGAGGCCCTTCGGGGATGCGGATCCCGCGCGGCTGTTCGCCTGGGCCGGGGCCACGGCGAGTTGGCCCAATCGGACCGAGCCCGGCGGCAGCCGGGGGCTCGACGACTACTTCGCCCGGGACTTCTCGCACAACATCGGTGCCGAGATCATGGGCCGCAACAAGTTCGGGCCCCAGCGGGGGCCCTGGCAGGACCACACGTGGCAGGGGTGGTGGGGTGACGTGCCACCGTTCCACACCCCGGTGTTCGTCATGACCCACCACGAGCGGCCTTCGATCACGCTCTCCGACACCACCTTCCACTTCGTCGGCGGTGAGCCGGCCGATGTCCTCGCCCGGGCGCGGGAGGCGGCGCAGGGGAAGGACGTGCGGCTGGGTGGCGGGGTCACCACCATCCGGCAGTTCCTCGACGCCGACCTCGTCGACACCCTGCACGTCGCGGTCTCGCCGGTGAAGCTCGGGTCCGGGCTGCGGCTCTGGGAGTCCCCCGACGAGCTGCGCGACCGCTTCCACCTGGAGGTCGTGCCCAGCCCGAGCGGGGTGACGCACCACCTGTTCTGGCGGAAGTGAGCCGGTCCCCGCTCGGTCATTGGCGCAGGCGCAGGCCCTGGGGGGTGGCGTGGAAGCCGGTGGCTTCCACGGTCGGGGCGTAGGGGGAGGTGAGGGAGGGGGCGGCGTTGATGCGTTCCACCGTGAGGGTGGGGAGGGTGCCGGTGCGGGAGGCCGCGGTGAGGGCCGTCAGGGCCGCCGTGAGGCGGGGGTCGTCGGGGTCGGGCCAGGCGAGGAGGGTCTTGCCGCCGCGCTCCAGGTAGAGGGTGAGCTCCCCGTCGACCAGGACGACCAGGGAGCCCGCCTTCCGGCCCGGCTTGTGGGTGGCGCCGGTCGGGGGCTCCGGCCAGGGGAGGGCGGCGCCGTAGGCGTTCGCAGGGTCGGCGGCCGCCAGGACCACCGCCGCCAGCGGGGGCGGGGTCCGCTCGGCGGCGCGGAGCCGGTCGACGGCGCCGTCCATGGCGAACTGGGCCGCGCCCAGGCCTTCGACCACGTAGCCCCTGCGGGCCTGGCCGCTGTCCTCGAAGGCGGAGAGGATGCGGTAGACCGCGCTGAAGCCGCCCTCCACCCCTTCCGCGGCCACCGCGCCCCGGGTCACCACCCCGTGGCGGTCCAGCAGGGTCCGGGCCAGGGCGTGTGCGCGGTGGGTGGGGTCCGGGGCGTGGACCGGGAGCAGGGACCAGCGGCCCGACACCGTGGGCGGGCCCGTACGGGAGGAAGTGGCGCTGAGGGTGCCGTAGCGGCCGCGGGGGATCGTGCGGCGGGCTCGGTGGGCGGTGGCACCCGCCGTACGGCCCGAGCCGAGGAGGGAGCGCAGGGGGGCCAGGGTGTCGTTGGTCAGGCGGCCCGACCACGCCAGGTCCCAGACGGCGGCGGAGAGGTCCGCGTCCGAGGCGTCCGGGTGCAGGGCGCGGGCCCGGTCCGTGAGCTGGCGGAAGAACAGGCCGTAGCCGCCGGAGAGGGCGGTGAGGACCGCCTCGTGGAGCGGGGAGAGCTCCAGGGGGTGCGGCGGGGGGAGGAGGAGGGGGGCCGCGTCGGCGAGGTAGAGGGAGACCCAGCCGTCCTTGCCCGGCAGGGCGCCCGCGCCGGCCCAGACCACTTCGCCCGTGGTGGTGAGCTCGTCCAGGAGGGTGGGGGAGTAGCCCGCCACGCGGGACGGCAGGATCAGGCGCTCGAGGGCGGAAGCGGGGACCGCGGCGCCCTGGAGCTGTTCGATCGCGCGGGCGAGGCCGTCGATGCCGCGCAGGGCTCCGCCCAGGTGCTGCCACTGGGGGAGGAAGGTGGCCAGCGAACTGGGCGGGACCGGCTCCAGTTCCTGGCGCAGGGCGGCGAGGGAGCGGCGCCGCAGCCGTCGCAGGACGGCGGCGTCGCACCACTCCTGGCCGATGCCCGCCGGGTGGAACTCGCCCTGCACCACCCGCCCGGCCGCCGCGAGCCGGTGCAGCGCACCCTCCGTCACGGCCGTGCCCAGCCCGAACCGGGCGGCCGCGGTGACCGTGGTGAAGGGGCCGTGGGTACGGGCGTACCGGGCCAGGAGATCCCCGAGGGGGTCCTTCACCGGTTCGGTGAAGGCCTCCGGGACGCCCACCGGGAGCGCCGTGCCCAGTGCGTCGCGCAGCCGGCCCGCGTCCTCGACGGCCGCCCAGTGGTCCGCGCCGCCGATCCGGACCCGGATCGCCCGGCGGGAGGCCGCGAGGGATGGAGCCCACTCCGCCTCCGCGCCGCGCTCGGCCAGCTCGGCCGCCGTGAGCGGGCCCAGCAGGCGCAGCAGGTCGGCCACCGACTCGGCGTCCTTGGCCCGCCGGTCCTCGGTCAGCCACTGGAGCTCCCGCTCCAGCTCCGTCAGCACCTCCGCGTCGAGCAGTTCGCGGAGCTCGGCCTGGCCGAGCAGCTCCGCCAGCAGCCGGGAGTCCAGCGACAGCGCGGCCGCCCTGCGCTCGGCGAGCGGCGAGTCGCCCTCGTAGAGGAACTGGGCGACGTAGCCGAAGAGGAGGGAGCGGGCGAAGGGGGAGGGCTCGGGCGTCGTGACCTCGACGAGGCGGACCCGGCGGGCCTCGATGTCACCCATCAGCTCGGTCAGGCCCGGCACGTCGAAGACGTCCTGCAGGCATTCCCGTACGGCTTCCAGCACGATCGGGAACGAGCCGAACTCGGAGGCCACCTGGAGCAGCTGCGAGGCGCGCTGGCGCTGCTGCCACAGGGGGGTGCGCTTGCCGGGATTGCGGCGCGGGAGCAGCAGGGCTCGGGCCGCGCACTCGCGGAAGCGGGAGGCGAACAGTGCGGAGCCGCCGACCTGGTCGGTGACGATCTGCTGGACGTCCCCGTGGTCGAAGGTCACGTCCGCCGCGCCCAGCGGGGGCTTCTCGTCGTCGAAGTCGAACGAGGCCGAAGAGACCGAGCCGCTCTTGCCCGCCGGGTCGTGGTCCAGGAGGTCCAGGTCCATGCTCAGCAGGTCCGCGTCCGGCAGGCGCAGCACGATGCCGTCGTCGGCGTGCATGACCTGCGCGTCCATCCCGTACCGCTCGGAGAGGCGGGCGCCGAGCGCCAGCGCCCAGGGGGCGTGCACCTGGGCGCCGAAGGGGGAGTGGACGACGACCCGCCAGTCGCCGAGCTCGTCGCGGAACCGCTCGACGACGATGGTCCGGTCGTCCGGTACGTGGCCGCAGGCCTCGCGCTGTTCGGCGAGGTAGGACAGGACGTTCTCGGCGGCCCAGGCGTCCAGGCCCGCCGCGAGCAGGCGCAGGCGGGCGTCCTCGGGGGTGAGGCCGCCGAGCTCGCGCAGGAACGCGCCGACCGCGCGGCCCAGCTCCAGCGGACGGCCCAGCTGGTCGCCCTTCCAGAACGGGAGCCGGCCCGGCACCCCGGGGGCGGGGGTGACCAGGACGCGGTCGCGGGTGATGTCGACGATCCGCCAGGAGGTGGTGCCGAGGGTGAAGACGTCGCCGACGCGGGACTCGTAGACCATCTCCTCGTCGAGCTCGCCGACCCGGCCGCCGCCCTTCTTCGGGTCGGACCCGGCCAGGAAGACGCCGAAGAGCCCGCGGTCCGGGATGGTCCCGCCGGAGGTGACCGCGAGCCGCTGGGCGCCGGGCCGGCCGGTGATCGTACCGGCGACGCGATCCCACACCACCCGGGGCCGGAGCTCGGCGAACGCGTCCGAGGGGTAGCGGCCGGCCAGCATGTCCAGCACCGCCGTGAAGGCCGAGTCGGGCAGCGCCGCGAAGGGGGCCGCCCGGCGGACCAGGGCGAGCAGGTCGTCCAGCTGCCAGGTGTCCATCGCGGTCATCGCGACGATCTGCTGGGCGAGGACGTCGAGCGGGTTGGAGGGGATCCGCAGGGACTCGATCGAGCCCGTCCGCATCCGCTCGGTGACCACGGCCGCCTGGACCAGGTCGCCCCGGTACTTGGGGAAGACCACCCCGGTGGACACCGCGCCCACCTGGTGGCCGGCCCGGCCCACCCGCTGGAGCCCGGAGGCCACCGACGGCGGGGACTCCACCTGGATGACCAGATCGACCGCGCCCATGTCGATGCCGAGTTCCAGACTGGACGTGGCGACCACGGCGGGCAGCCGGCCCGCCTTCAGGTCCTCCTCCACCAGCGCCCGCTGCTCCTTGGAGACCGAGCCGTGGTGGGCGCGGGCCAGCAGCGGCGGAGCGCCCTGGGCGGCGCCCGACTGGGCCATGATCTCGGCCGGGGGCGAGCCCTCGGGCAGCGGGCCGCCGGTGGCCCGCTCGTACGCGATCTCGTTGAGCCGGTTGCACAGGCGCTCGGCGAGGCGGCGGGAATTGGCGAACACGATGGTGGACCGGTGGGCCTGGACCAGATCGGCGATCCGCTCCTCCACGTGCGGCCAGATGGAGGGCTTGTCGCCGCCCTCCTTGCCCTCGGTTGCGGGGGAGCCGCCCAACTCGCCCATGTCCTCGACCGGGACGACCACCGACAGGTCGAACTCCTTGGTGGAGGGCGGCTGGACGATCTCCACTTTGCCGCGCGGGGCGAGGTAGCGGCCCACCTCTTCCACCGGGCGGACCGTCGCGGACAGGCCGATCCGGCGCGCGGGGCGGGGCAGCAGCTCGTCCAGCCGCTCCAGCGACAGCGCGAGATGGGCGCCGCGCTTGGTCCCGGCGACCGCGTGCACCTCGTCCAGGATCACCGTCTCGATCCCGGCCAGCGCCTCGCGGGCGGCCGAGGTCAGCATCAGGAACAGCGACTCGGGCGTGGTGATCAGGATGTCCGGCGGCCGGGTCACCAGCGCGCGCCGCTCGGCCGGCGGGGTGTCGCCGGAGCGGATCCCCACCCGGATCTCGGGCTCGGGCAGGCCCAGGCGCACCGACTCCTGCCGGATGCCGGTCAGCGGGCTGCGGAGATTGCGCTCCACGTCCACCGCCAGGGCCTTCAGGGGCGAGATGTACAGGACCCGGCAGCGCTTCTTCGGGTCCGCCGGGGGCGGGGTCGAGGCGAGCTGGTCGAGGGCGGCGAGGAAGGCGGCCAGGGTCTTGCCGGAGCCGGTGGGGGCGACCACCAGCACGTCCGAGCCCGCACCGATGGCCCGCCAGGCGCCCTCCTGGGCGGCGGTGGGCGAGACGAAGGCCCCCGTGAACCAGGAACAGGTCGCGGGGGAGAACGAGTCGAGCGCAGTACCGGACATGCCCCCATCGTGCACCCGCCCACCGACAACGGGCCGGACCTGTGGAAACGTCCCGGCCGTCCCGGGCGCAGAATGGGGGGATGGGGACGGGGACCGGGACCGGAGCGGACGAGGGCCGCCGGGAGTGGGCACGGCACTGGCAGTACGCGGAACTGCCCGGGCTGGACCTGCTGCGCGCCCACTACGTGCGCCACACCTTCCCGCGCCACGCCCACGACGGGTACGTCATCGCGGCCGTCACCGGCGGCGTCGAGGAGATCGGCCTGCCGGGGGACACCCTGCGCGCCGGGCCCGGCAGCGTGGTCCTGATCAACCCCGAGGTCCCGCACACCGCCCGCGCCGGGGTCCCCGAGGGCTGGGCCTACGCCACCCTCTACCCCTCCCGGGCACTGATCACCGAGGTCGCCACCGAGATCGGGACCCTGCGCGGAACCCCCGGCTTCACCGCTGCCATGGTCACCGACCCGCAGGCCTCACGGGCCATCACCGAGGTCCACCGGGCCGCCGAGGCCGGCAACGCGCTGGCCGCCGACACCCTGCTGCGCGGGGTGGTGGCCCGGATGCTGACCCGGCACGCCGGGCCGCTGCCCGCCCGCACGGCGGGCCGCGCGGGCGCCGCCGACGCGGAGCGGGCCCGGGCCGTACTGGAGGAGCGGATGGGGGAGCCGCCGTCCCTGGAGCAGCTCGCGGCGGAACTGGGAACGAGCCCCTTCGCCCTGCTGCGTGCCTTCCGGGACCGGTACGGCATGCCCCCGCACACCTGGCTGACCGACGCCCGGGTCCGGCGGGCGCGCCGCCTCCTCGACGCCGGGATCCCCCCGGCGGAGGCAGCGGTCACCGTCGGCTTCACCGACCAGCCGCACCTGAACCGGCACTTCACCCGCATCGTGGGGGTCCCGCCGGGCGCGTACCGGCGGGGGCGGGTGGCCGGTTAGGCTCCGGATCATGGACCGGTTGGAGCAGGTCAGGGCATGGGGCGCGTACGCGGCGCAGGTGCGCGGGCGGGTGCCCGAGCGGCCGCCCCCGGGCGCGGTGGTGGAGCGGGACGGGCCCCTCGTACGGACCCACTACGGCACGCACGGCACGGTCGGGCACCCGCCGCTGACGCACAGCGGGCGCGGGGAGGTCGCGGAACTGGTGCGGCGGCAGCAGGAGGCCTTCGGAGCGCGGAACGAGCCGGTGGAGTGGAAGGCCTACGGGGCCGATCCGCCGGTCCTGGCCGAGGAGCTGGAGGCGGCCGGGTTCACGGCGGACCCGGAGCGGTCGCTGATGGCGGCGGAGTTCGCGCGGCTCGCGCGGGCGACCGACGGCCGGGTGAGATCCGTGGGGACTGGGGCCGGTGTGGGCGCGTTCGCCTTGGCCGGCGGCCCGCACGCGCGGCCGCTGGCGGAGGTGGATGCCGATGGCTGTGCTCCCTACGGCCACGACGGGGCAGCGGACACCGTCGCGCTGCTCGACCGCGGTCGCGTGACGGCCGTCGGGTGGGCCGGGCGGTTCGCGGACTGCGATTTCGTCGAGATCGGCGGGCTGACCGGCCCGTACGCCGAACTGGTCCCGGCCTTCGCCCCGCTGGGCCGCAAACGCTTCCTGAAGGGGCGCGAGGCGCCGTACTGCGTGGCCGAGGCGGACGGTGAGCTGCGGACCGCGCTCACCGAAGCCGGGTTCGCGGAACTCACGACGGTGCGCACCTACCGGTGGCATCCGGGCCGAAGCCCGGCCCGGACGCGACCGGTCAGGGAGACCCGCGATACGGAAGAGGGCGGGCTCTGGGACCGTCTCGCGGAGGAGTTCGGCTTCCGTCCGAGCATGCATCGGTTTCCCGGGTTCCACGAGCCCGTTCCGTCCGTCACCTGGTCCCTCGCCGCACTGGACGAGGAGGAGGGGGCACTCGATGCCCTCGACGTGATCGCCCACCGTGCACTGACCGAGGTCACGTGCCCCGGAGAGCCACTGGTCTGGCTCGACTGGCAGCACACCGGCTACGTCTTCGATCCCCGCAGGGTGGGCGGACCCGGCGAGCCGCGATGGCCCGGGGCGGTGTACCCGGACGGCGACTACTACCTCTACCTGCACCCGGACCTGCTTTTCGGCACCTTCGGCCATCCCTGGGAGCAGACCCTGTGCGTCTGGGGCGCCGGGCTGCTCGCCGCCGTCGAGGGGGAGCTCACCGGGCTGCTCGGGGAGCCCTTGCGGCGCCGGGACACCCCTGGCTAGACGAGTCCCGCGCGGGTCTCCTCGATCAGGGTGCGGGCCTCGGTGACCGTGGCGGTCAGGGAGTCGGGCGTCGTGCCCGGTGCGGCCAGCAGGGTTCGTACGCGTTCGCCGAAGGCGGGCGGGGCGGACGGCAGGAGTTCGGCGGCGGCCAGGGCGCCCTTCTCGTTGAGGCACCAGCGGCGGTCCGCCGCGTACAGGGCCTGTACGAGGATGCCGAAGGCCCTGGACAGGCACAGGGAGACGTACAGGGCGTCCGCGCGGGCCGCGCCCTTCGCGGCGCCCGCGGCCAGGAACTCCGCCTCCCAGGCCCCGGCCAGCAGGGCCTTCCGCAGCGGTTCCGGGTAGGCCGCGACCGAGGTGCGCAGGGCGGCGAGCTCGCCGGCCGGGTCGGCGAGGACCTGGCCGAGGGCCACCTCGCCGGGGTAGCAGGGCGACCAGAAGCCGAGCGGGTGGCCCGGCTGCACGCCCACTTCGTAGCGGCCCTCGCGGCAGTCCTGCCACACCCGCTCCACCCGGTCCAGGTCGCGCAGGATCCAGTCCACCGCCACGCCGTCGACGCGCAGCCAGGCCCCGCCGTTGACCCAGGGGCCCCAGCCGCCCGGGCCGGCCACCTCCACGCCCGGTCCGGCCAGCGCGCCCAGCGCGGCGAGGTCGAGGGGGCCGCGGTAGTAGACGCCGAGGTCCCAGTCGGATTCGGGGCGGTGCTCGCCGCGGGCCCGGCTGCCGCCCAGCATGACCCCGCGTACCCCCGGCACCTCGGCCAGCCGGTCCGCCATGTCCTTGATCACTTCGTGCATGGTGCAAGAACGTACAAGACCGGTACGGGGCGGCCCACGTAATTTCGGGGCGTGGGAGAACAACGGATGGCCATACAAGAAGGACCCGACCAGCAAGGACGCGACCGGGGCATCCCCGGCGGGGCGGCGGCTCCCGGTGGGGTGCCCGCGGGGGACAAGCCGCGCGCCGCTGTAGTTCGGGACGCGCTCGGCGTCGGAGTGGCGGTCGGGCTGTCCGGGTTCGCCTTCGGGGTGACCGCCGCCGGATCCGGGGTCAGCACCCTCCAGGCGTGCGTGCTGAGCCTGCTGGTGTTCACCGGGGCCTCGCAGTTCGCGCTGGTCGGAGCCCTCGCGGCCGGCGGGAACCCGTTCACGGCCGCCGCCGGGGCCTTCTTCCTCGGGACCCGCAACGCCTTCTACGGGCTGCGGCTGTCCCAGCTGCTCGCGCTGCCGAAGGGCGTGCGCCCGCTCGCCGCGCACTGGGTGATCGACGAGACCACCGCCGTGGCCCTGGCCCAGCCCGACCGGAAATCGGCCCGGCTCGGCTTCACCGTCACCGGGCTGTCCCTCTACGTCCTGTGGAACCTCACCACCCTGCTCGGCGCGCTCGGCGCCGAGGCCATCGGGGACACCCGGGCGTGGGGGCTGGACGCCGCCGGGCCCGCCGTGTTCCTCGCGCTGCTCGCGCCGATGCTGAAGACCGGCACCGAGCGGGCCGTCGCCGCCCTCGCCCTCGTCCTCGGACTGGGCCTGCTGCCCGTCCTGCCCGCCGGGGTGCCCGTGCTGATCGCGGCACTGGCCGCGCCGATCGTGCTGTGGATGAAGGGACGCCGCGCGTGAACGTCTGGATCGCCATCGGTCTCACCGTCGTCGGCTGCTACGGCGTGAAGCTCGCCGGGCTGCTCGTCCCCGCCGGAGCCCTGGAGCGGCCCGCGGTGCGCAAGCTCGCCGCGCTGCTGCCGGTCGCGCTGCTCGCCGCACTCACCGCGCAGCAGACCTTCGCCACCGGGCAGCAGCTCGTGCTCGACGCCCGCGCCGCCGGGCTCGCGGCCGCCGGGGTCGCGCTGCTGCTGCGGGCCCCGTTCCTCGTCGTGGTCGCGGCGGCCGTCGCCGTCACCGCGGGGCTGCGGGCCCTGGGAGGCTGACCGGGCCGGGGGCGCCGGGGAGCCGCCCGTACGCGCGCAGGGTCAGCAGCGCCTCCAGCGTGGCGATCGGGCGCCGCTCCAGCGAATTGCCCGGCGCCCACGCGCCGCGGTGCACGGGCCAGCCGCCGTCCGGCTGCTGCAGGCCGGCCAGGAAGCGCAGGGAGCCGTAGAGCTCCGCGTCCGTGAACCAGCCGCGGGCGAGGGACTCCGGGCGGTGGGCGAAGTCGTACGGGTACAGGTGCTCGTCCGGCGCGTGACCGGGCACCCGCGGGTACGCGTCCTGCCGCGCGGGGTCCAGTACGACGAGCCGCTGGTCGCGGACCAGGCGCCCCAGCCGGTCGGCGGCCGCCGCGGCCCGGGCCCGGTCGGGCACCCCGTCGAGGAAGGCCACCGCGCCGCGGACCTCGTACGGGTGCCAGTGGCGCAGGTTCTCCACCCGGTCCCAGCAGAAGTCCGTCGCCCGGAACAGCCACGCGTGCCAGACCCGGTTGCGGTGCAGGATCCCGACGACGGGGCCGGTGGCCAGCAGGTCGCCCGGCGGATCGTCGTGCAGCGGGTGGTAGGGGGCCGCCGGGTAGCCGCCGGAGGCAGGAGCGGTCGCCGGGAGCGCCCCGTCCGCGGTCGAGACCCGGGTCAGGTGGGCGCAGAGCCGCTCGATGCGCTGTCCGGCGCAGCGGCCCAGGCCGTCCAGGACGCGCAGGGCGTGGGCGGTGTGCAGCGGGTGGCTCAGCGGACCGCGCAGGTCCGGGTCGAGGGCGTGGCCGTATCCGCCGTCGCCGCCGAGGTAGGCGCCGAGGGCGGTGTCGACCGGGTCGGCCTCCCCGCCGAGGAAGTGGAACGCGAACCGCCGCTGTTCCAGCACGCGGGCCGTGAGCCAGATGAACTGCTCGGCGCGGGCCAGTGCGCCCGGCGCCGCCGTCCCGCTCGTCGCGGTCGCCGCCGCCGGGGCGGGCGCTTCGTCTCCAGGCATGCCAGGAACCGTAGGGGCCCGGGCTGCGCCGGAGGGGCACGAACGGTGAGGGTGCACTCTCCGGGGCGGGATACTGGAGGCATGCGGTTGACGATTTTCTGGGAGCGGATGGCCGAGCACTTCGGTGCGGGCTACGCGGACTCCTTCGCGCGGGACCACGTCATGACGGAGCTCGGAGGACGGACGGTCCACGAGGCGCTGGACGCCGGCTGGGAGGCCAAGGACGTGTGGCGCGCGGTGTGTTCGGCCGTCGACGTGCCCGCCTCGCTGCGCTAGCACGGCGATCGCTTCGCGGTTCGCGGCGCCGGTGGGACAGACTGGTCGGCGTGGCAGCCAGTGATGAGACGACCGACCGGCCCGAAGATCCCCGGAGCACGCCGCCGGCCGGGCCGCAGGACCCTGCCGGCGCTCCGGCCGCAGGCCCCGTAACGGCAGATGCAGGGGGGCCGGGTCCCGGTGCGGACCGTCCCCCGGCGAACGGCTCCACGGGGGGACCTGCAGCGGCACCGGAACCGGCTGCGGCTGATGCCCGGATGCCGCGCTGGCTGCCGCGCGCGGTGGTCCTCGTCCTGGCCCTGGTGGCCTGCTTCCAGCTCGGCAGCTGGGCCTTCCACCAGCTCATCGGGCTGCTCGTCAACATCCTGATCGCGTTCTTCCTCGCGCTCGCGATCGAACCGGCCGTGGCCCGGATGGCGGCCCGCGGCATGCGCCGCGGGCTCGCCACCTTCCTGGTGTTCCTCGGGGTGTTCGTCGCGGCCGCGGGATTCGTCGTCCTGCTCGGCTCGGTCCTCGCCGCGCAGATCGTCGACCTGGTGGAAGGATTCCCCGGTTATCTCGACTCGCTGATCGGCTCGATCAACGACACCTTCCACACGGACCTGTCCCGGCTGGACATCCAGGACAGCCTGCTGCACTCGGACTGGCTGCAGAAGTACGTGCAGAACAGCGCGAGCGGCGTGCTCGACGTGTCCGCCACCGTGCTCGGCGGACTGTTCAAGCTGCTGACGATCGGTCTGTTCTCCTTCTACTTCGCCGCCGACGGGCCGCGGCTGCGCCGCGCCCTGTGCTCCGTACTGCCGCCCGCGAAGCAGGCGGAGGTGCTGCGGGCGTGGGAGATCGCCGTCACCAAGACGGGCGGATACCTCTACTCGCGCAGTCTGATGGCACTGATCTCCGGGATCGCGCACTACATCGTCCTCGCGGTGCTGGGCGTGCCGTACGCGCCCGCGCTCGCGGTGTGGGTGGGGCTGGTGTCGCAGTTCATCCCCACCATCGGCACCTACCTGGCGGGCGCGCTGCCGATGCTGCTCGCCTTCACGGTCAACCCCTGGTACGCGCTGTACGTCCTCGGATTCGTGGTGGTGTACCAGCAGTTCGAGAACTACGTGCTCCAGCCGAAGCTGACCTCGAAGACGGTGGACATCCACCCGGCGGTGGCCTTCGGCTCGGTCATCGCGGGCACCGCCCTGCTGGGCGCGGTCGGGGCGCTGATCGCGATCCCGGCCGTCGCCACGATGCAGGCCTTCCTCGGGGCGTACGTGAAGCGGTACGCGGTGACCGGGGAGGACGCCCCCGGGGGGAGCGCTACTCCGCGCCGGCGCCGCCGAGTACGGATTCCAGGGCTTCGGTGACGGCCGCCTCGGTGGCGGCCTTGCCGATGCCGAGGGAGGAGAGCACGCCTTCGCCGTCCTCGAGTTCGAGGAGGGCGAGCAGGATGTGCTCCGTGCCCACGTAGCTGTGGCCCAGGCGCAGGGACTCGCGGAAGGTGAGTTCGAGCGCCTTCTTCGCGGCGGCGTCGAAGGGCACGAGGGCGGGGAGCTCGGCGACCGCCGCGGGCAGGGCCGCGGTCGCGGCGGCGCGCACCTCCTCCGGAGAGATCCCCTGGGCACGCAGGACGAGCGAGGCGAGGGATTCGGCGTCGGCGAGCAGCCCGAGGATCAGGTGGGCGGCGACGATCTCGGCGTTGCCGGCCGCGCGGGCCTCGTTCTGGGCGGTGACGACGACGTTGCGGGCGCGGGGCGTGAACCGGCCGAAGCCCTGTGCGGCGTCGACGTCGGCGCCCTCCCCGGCCTTGTCGGCCTTGGGGACGAAGCGCTTCTGGGCGGCCTGGCGGGTGACGCCCATGCTGCGGCCGATGTCGGTCCAGGAGGCGCCGGAGCGGCGGGCCTGGTCGACGAAGTGGCCGATGAGGTGGTCCGCGACGTCCCCGAGGGCCTCGGCGGCGACGACCGCGCCGCTGAGCTGCTCCAGGGTGTCGGTGTGGACCTTCTTGATGGCCTCGATGAGGTCGTCGAGGCGTACCGGATTGGTCATGCGAACGGGTTCCACCGAAGGGTTCGTCATGAGTGCAACCCTAGGTTGACAGTCGAGAGGGTGTCAACCTCGGGTTGTCACTCTTCGGGTCCGTAGTCCGGGGTCCGTGGTCCATGGTCCGTGGTTCGCGGTCCCCGGGCCGCGGTCCGTGGTCCGCTCAGGTCCGGGTGCTCGGTTCCCGCAGCAGGAACCGGGCGCGTTCCCGCCAGGCCGTCCCGTCGTAGGCCACCAGGTCGACGGCGCGGACGCGGGCGGTGAGGGGGAGGCGGGCGGCCAGGTCGGCCTCGGCGGCGTCCAGGTCCGCCTCGGGGGCGCGCTGGGCGACCGTGAGGTGCGGGACCGGATCCTCGTAGCGGCCGCCGTAGGGGCGGACCTCGGGCCAGCGCTCGGTGACTGCCCGGGTCAGCCCGCGCAGCGGGGCGTCCGGCTCCGGGGCGAGGTAGAGCATCCCCGGGAACCGGCCGGTGCGCCCGAAGCGCAGGTCGAAGGCGTGGTGCGGGCTCAGGGCTGCGGCGATCGAGGCGTGGACCGAGGCGTCGATCAGGCTCTCCGGGAGGAACGGGTAGAGCACGCTCACGTGCGCCGGTACCCCGGCTCCGGCCCGGGTCGCGGGGTCGATCCGCTCCTGCCACTCCCGGACGACGGGTTCCGCTTCCGGTATCCGCACGATGAGTGCGGTGCGGCCGGCGGGGAACATGCTGGGGGTGGTGCCGTCCCTGGTGTCGCCCGTGGTGCCGCCTGCGGCGTCGTCCGTGGTGTCCGTCATGGAAGCGGATCATGCCAGCCGCCCGTGGGGCGCGGGGGTCCGGCGTGGCACGCTTGACAGGGAAATCGAACACGCATTCTTATTGGTTATCCACAGTCAAAACGGACGTGGGACCGCGTTGTCAGTGGCAGGCGTTAGCGTCAATGGCGTGAAGCGATCGACTCAAGCAAATCGGGTGGAACCCATGGCAGGCAACGACCGTGAGAAGGCTCTCGAAGCCGCTCTCGCACAGATTGAACGGCAGTTCGGCAAGGGTGCCGTGATGCGTCTCGGCGACAAGCCGAACGATCCCATCGAGGTCATCCCCACCGGATCGACCGCGCTGGACATCGCGCTCGGCGTCGGCGGACTGCCGCGCGGCCGTGTGATCGAGGTGTACGGCCCGGAGTCCTCCGGTAAGACGACCCTGACGCTGCATGCCGTGGCCAACGCGCAGAAGGCCGGCGGCACCGTGGCCTTCGTGGACGCCGAGCACGCGCTCGACCCCGAGTACGCCAAGGCCCTCGGCGTCGACACGGACAACCTCATCCTGTCCCAGCCGGACACCGGTGAGCAGGCGCTGGAGATCGTGGACATGCTGGTCCGCTCCGGTGCACTGGACCTCATCGTCATCGACTCCGTCGCGGCGCTCGTGCCGCGCGCGGAGATCGAGGGCGAGATGGGCGACTCGCACGTGGGTCTCCAGGCCCGTCTGATGAGCCAGGCCCTCCGGAAGATCACCGGTGCGCTCAACCAGTCGAAGACCACCGCGATCTTCATCAACCAGCTCCGCGAGAAGATCGGTGTGATGTTCGGCTCGCCGGAGACCACCACCGGTGGCCGCGCGCTGAAGTTCTACGCCTCCGTGCGCCTCGACATCCGGCGCATCGAGACCCTCAAGGACGGCACGGACGCGGTCGGCAACCGCACCCGCGTCAAGGTCGTCAAGAACAAGGTCGCGCCGCCCTTCAAGCAGGCCGAGTTCGACATCCTCTACGGCCACGGCATCAGCCGCGAGGGCGGCCTGATCGACATGGGCGTGGAGCACGGCTTCGTCCGCAAGGCCGGCGCCTGGTACACGTACGAGGGCGACCAGCTCGGCCAGGGCAAGGAGAACGCGCGGAAGTTCCTCTGCGACAACCCCGCCCTGTCCGACGAGATCGAGCGGAAGATCAAGGAGAAGCTGGGCGTAGGAATCCGCAAGGACGCTGCGGCTGCCGTCCCGGCCGAGGCCGGCGCGGACGCGTCCGCCGAGACCGCGGCCGTGCCCGCTCCCGCGTCGAAGGCCAAGACCGCGGTCAAGGCCGCGGTCGCCAAGAGCTGACCCGTGTGGGAGCAGGCAAGGGGTGGCGCGGACGGCGGTGAGGACCGCCGCGAGGGCAGTCGCCGGGGCCGCCGCGAGGGCGGCGGCCGGGGCGGCCGTCGCTCGGAGGGACGTGAGGGCCGCGAGGGACGCGAGGACCGTCCGGAGCTGCCGCCCCAGAGTCCCGAGGAGCAGGCGCGGGCGATCTGTCTGCGTCTGCTCACCGGGATGCCGCGCACGCGGCGGCAGCTCGCCGACGCCCTGGCCAAGCGGGACATCCTCGAGGAGGTGTCGGAGCAGGTCCTCTCCCGCTTCGAGGAGGTGGGCTTGATCGACGACGCCGCCTTCGCCGGGGCCTGGGTCGAGTCCCGGCACCGGGGCAGGGGGCTGGCCCGCCGGGCGCTCGCACAGGAGCTCCGTACCAAGGGGGTGGCCCCCACCCTCGTACAGGAGGCCCTGGAACAGCTGGACTCCGACCAGGAGGAGGAGACCGCCCGGGAGCTCGTGGAGCGCAAGCTCCGCGCGACCCGGGGCCTGGAGCGGGACAAGCGGATCCGGCGCCTCGCCGGAATGCTCGCCCGCAAGGGGTACCCCGAGGGCATGGCCCTGCGGGTGGTCCGCCGTGCGCTGGAGGCGGAGGATGAGGACGCTGACGACCTGGCGATCTGACGGGGTGACACCGGGCCGGGCGCGGGCCCGGTGACGGCCCGGGCGGCGGCGCGGGAACGCCCCGCGGCGCGTGGCTGCGGGGCGCCTTGTGGGGTTAGTCGACTTGCTCCCCGTCGTACATACCGCCCTTGCAGTAGTTGCCCGCGTCGTTGATCGCCGGTGCTCCGCCGCCCTGCTTGCATTCAGAGGGGGTGACGACGGACGGGGCGCTCTGTGCGGTGGCAGTGGCGGCGCCGGTGAGGCCAATTCCGGCGAGGGCTACCGTCGCGAACGCGGCGGCCAGAATTCGTCGAATGCGCATGTGGTTTCCCCTTCCACGGATTGCCTCAAGTGGGGCACTAGCCAGCTTCTCACCCTGGGGGTGGCCCGTCACGTTGGGCCATTTGGGTGATAGTGCCGGCGGGGTCCCGTGCCGCGTCCCGCTGGGGTGCAGGAGCTGCCGGGCAGGCGAGACGGTGCGACGCTGGGAGTGTCGCGATGCCGGATCGCGGGGGCGCGGGGGCCCCGAGCGGAGGTCCGAGTGCGTCCCGGCCGGTCCGCGGTCCGCTCCCTTCGGCCTCGCGGCCAACCCCGGAAGGCAGGTGCGTCCCATGCGCACGTCGACCCGTATCGCCGGTGCGTTCGCCGGCCTGACCCTTGCCTTCGGCGGCACGGTCCTCGCCGCTCCCGCGGTCGTGGCGGACATCCCCGCCTGCACCCAGATGGCCGAACAGGCCGGTGCCACCGATTCCGGCTCCGTCAGCGCGGCCTGCGGCCGTGGTGTGGTCGGAGACCTGCAGAGTTGTGTGAGCGGGCTGAGCGGGGCAGGAGTGGCGGGCGGCGCCGCGACCGGTGCCTGCCGCGCGGCGGCCAACGAACCGCGGTAGAGGACTCCGCGAGCCCTTGGCTCGCGGGCCCCGGGCGGAGCGCCCATGCTGAAAGGAGGGCGCCGTCGTCCTGAGGCTCGTCCATCCCGAAGGCCGAACGAAGGTGCCCGGGAGGAGGAACCCATGCGTATGCGAAGAATCCTGGGCCTCGCCCTCGCCACGGCCACCCTGGCCGGCGCGAGCGCCGTCGGCGCCGTCAGCGCCGGGGCCGCCTCGTCTCCGAACATCTCCCGGGACGAGTGCACGGCCGCAGGCGGACAGATCGTCGCCCGCCCCTACGCCTGCTACCACTGCGCCCTGCCCGACGGGACCTCACCGGCGATCACCTGACCGCCCGGTGCGCCGCCCCCGCACGGAGGCGGCGGCCTTGCCGGTGACCTGACCCGCCCCACCGCGGAACAGGTCCAGCAGGTCATCCAGCTCCGCCGGCCCGACCGCCGGCCCGACAGCACGACCGATGAGCCGACCGGCGCGCCACACCGCCGGCCGGCTCCGCCATGCGCTCCGACGGCTCCCGGCACCGCTCCGTCGTTCGGCCCATCAAGGGCACCGGCCGCAACGCCGAAGAGGACCAGGCGGAGTCGCTCCACCCTCGCGTTCCGGTACACCTCCGCGCCCCCGGCCGCCCCCGATGATGGCGGTCCCGTACCCCGGCCGTACGGCCCGGAGGAGTTCCCGCATGCGCGCCTTCCTGCCCCTGACCGCCGTCACCGCCGCCGCGGCCCTGCTCGTCACGGTCGCCGGTGCGACCCACGCCGCGGCAGACCGGAACCCCGACGGCACGCCACTGGTCAAGGTGTCGCACGGCGACCCGTACGCGCACTGCACCGTCGGCGCGATCTCCCCCGAGAGCGTCGTCTACCCGGGCACCGAGGTCGAGCCGTACCTGTCCGTCGATCCCCGCGACCCGAAACGCGTGGTCACCGTGTACCAGCAGGACCGCTGGAACGACGGCGCCGCCCGCGGCCTGGCGGCCTCCTGGAGCACCGACGGCCACACCTTCCACCGGAGCACGCTGCCGTTCAGCCTGTGCGCTCCCGGCGGCGCGGACTACGAGCGGGCCTCGGATCCCTGGGTGAGCACCGGCCCGGACGGCACCGTCTACGCGAGCGGGGAAGGGGTCGACTTCACCCGGAGCACGCGCAGCGCCCTGCTGGCCGCCACGTCCCACGACGGCGGCCGCACCTGGCACAACCTCACCACCACGCACGTCGACGAGCAGCCCTTCTTCAACGACAAGCCCTCGATCACCGCCGACCCGGTCCGCGAGGGCACCGCCTACCAGGTCTGGGACCGCCTCGACAACGACCCGCCCGGCCCCAGCTCCCTCGACGGTCCCGGGTACATCTCCCTGACCCGGGACGGCGGGCGCACCTGGAGCGGGGCCCGGCGGTTCGTCGACACCGGCGCCGTGCCCAACACCCAGACCATCGGCCACGTGATCGTCGTCGACCCGCGCACCGGCACCCTGTACGACTTCTACGACCGGATCACCGTCTCCGACGACCTGAGCACCGTCATCGAAGCCCGCTACGAGATGGTCACCTCCACCGACGCCGGAGACACCTGGACCGCCCCGGTCACCGTGGCCCGGGACACCTCCGTACCGGAGGTCGACCCGAACGACCCCGCCAAACTCCTCCGCGCGGCGGCCACCCTGCCCAGCCCGGCCGTCGACCCCGGGTCGGGCGCGCTGTACATGGCCTACGAGGGCTCGGACTTCTCCGGCGGCAGCTTCGACTCCGTCCAGCTCGTGCGCTCCACCGACGGCGGACACACCTGGGGGAGCCCCGAGCTGATCAGCCCTGAGGGCGTGCCGGCCTTCTCCCCGTCGATCGCGGCCGACGAGCGGGGCACGGTCGCGCTGACCTACTACGACCTGCGCTTCCTCAAGCCGGGTGACACCACCACCCTGCCCACCGCCTATCAGCTGGCCACGCTGCCGCACGGAGACCCGGGGCTCCGGACCGAACGACGGATCTCCCGGGTCTTCGACTGGCTCCAGGCGCCTTTCGCCGGCGGGTACTTCCTCGGTGACTACCAGGGCCTGGTCGCCGATGGCAAGGGAGTGCGGGCGGTGCTCACCGAGACCGACTCCGGCGCACCGCAGAACCGTACGGACGTGTACACCGGCAGTTTCCGCACCCGCTGACCGACGCGGACGCCACCGCCCGGCCGGGCGGCCGGGCGGTGGCGGGGAGGCGTCAGACGACGGGCAGGCCCGCGGACTTCCAGGCCTGGAAGCCGCCCGTGAGGTCCGTGGCGTTGGGGAGGTCCAGGGCGTGGAGGGAGGCCGCCGCCAGGGTGGAGGCGTAGCCCTCGTTGCAGATGACGATCACGCGGATGTCGTGGTCCACCGCCTCCGGGAGGCGGTGGGAGCCCTCGGGGTCGAGGCGCCATTCCAGTTCGTTGCGCTCGATCACCAGGGCGCCCGGGATCAGTCCGTCCCGCTCGCGCAGGGCCTGGTACCTGATGTCGACCAGCAGCGCTCCGGTCAGGGATTCCGCGTGCGCCCGGTCCGCGTCCACGCGGGTGTACGTGGTCCGCAGCCGCTCGATCAGCGCGTCGATGCCGCTCACTGCCAGTCCGCCGGACGCTCGACCTGCTCCAGCGTGAGCACCGGGCCGGTGCGGCTGTAGCGGCGGATCAGGGGCAGCGGCGGGTAGTACGCGTGGACGGAGATCGCGTGCTCGGTCGCGGACTCGTTGAGCACCTCGTGCACGTGGTGCTCGCCGAAGGCCCGCCCGGTGCCCGCGCCCAGTGCCCGGGTGCGGTCCACGTCGGGGGCCAGCGAGAGGGACTGCCAGCCCTCCGAGGGGAGGCGGACCGCCAGGGAGTTCTCGGTGAGCTGCCCGCGCGCGGTGGTGAACGCGCCCCGCGACTCGGCGTGGTCGTGCCAGCCGGTGCCGGTGCCGGGCGGCCAGCCGATCAGCCAGGCCTCGCTGCCGCCCGGGCCGTCGAGCCGGATCCAGGTCCGGCCCTCGGGGTCGAGGGGGAGGGAGGCGATCAGTGCGGGGTCGGAGGCGATGCGCCGGGTGAAGGCGAGGAGGTCCGCCGCCGAGAGGGCCGGGGCGGAAGGCAGAGTCGTTGCCGGGGCAGGGGCGTGCGTGGGTGCAGACATGGAGGGTGACCGTCCTGGGGGTTCGCGAGAGCGCGCGGCACATCCGGATGGGGGCGCGCGAGGGGAAGGCGAATCAGCAGGAAGGGCGACATACGCAGCCCGCGTAGCGGAGCAGGTCCATATGGACCCTCCGCCACAGGCGTACGTCGTTGCCGGTCATGTCCGCGAGTGAAGCACGACTCGGCCGGAGGGTCAATCGATCACGGGTGCAGCGGCGGGCAGCGCCTTGGGAGTCGCGGCCGGTGCGGCGTCCGGAGCCCCGTGCCGGACCGCGTCCGCGGCCTCGTACAGCCCGGCCGGATCGACCCCGGCGAAGGTGGCCGCGAGATGCCCGTCCGGTCGTACGAGGAGCACGGTGTGCGCCGCCGCCCCGGGGTAGCCGTCCGCCACGAGCAGCTCCGCCCGGACCGGCAGCGCGGCGACCGCCGCCGCGAGGCGGGGCATCAGGCCGGCGCCCACCCAGTGCCGCCGGTCCCAGACCCCGGTGCCCGGGGCGACGAGGACGACGAGCAGCCGGCCCCGCCCCAGCTGGTCGCGCAGCGGCACCGCGGAGCCGTCGGGGGCGGTCACCGGGACGTTCTCCACGGACGCGCCCGGCTCGGTGGCGGTGGGCACGTCGTGGACGGCCACGGGCGGTGCGTACACCGGCTCCGCGCCGAGTGGCCCGCGCCCCAAGTGGCCGTCGGTCAGGAGTAGTTCGGCGGAGCGCGAGGCCCCGGGGAGGTAGGTGCGCAGACCGCCCCCGGCCCGTAGCGCGGGCATGGCCTGGTCGGCGGCGCGCAGCCGGGCGGCCACCGCCCTGCGGCGCTCGGCCTCGTAGCTGTCGAGGAGGGCTTCCGAAGCCCCCTGGTGCCAGGCGAGGGAGAGCTTCCAGGCGAGGTTCTCGGCATCCCGCAGGCCCTCCTCCACGCCCTGGGTGCCGAGCGCGCCGAGCAGGTGCGCCGCGTCCCCGGCGAGGAAGCAGCGGCCGTCGCGCCAGCGCCGGGCGAGCCGGTGGTGCAGGGTGTGGACCCCGGTGTCGAGGAGCTCGTACGGGGGCGTCGTGCCCCCGCACCACAGCGCGAGGCTGTCGCGGATGAGGGTCACCAGCGCGTCGGGCGTGACGAGGTCCCCGCGCGCGGGGAGCAGCCAGTCCAGCCGGTACGCCCCGTCGGCGAGCGGCCGGGCGGTGATCTCGTCGGGCGGGCTGCGGTGCAGCAACGCCTCGCCCGGCCAGGGCAGTTCGGTGCGCAGGGCGGCCACGGCGTGCCGTTCGACGGCGGTGCGGCCGGGGAAGCGGATGCCGAGGAGCTTGCGCACGGTGGAGCGGGCCCCGTCGCAGCCGACGAGGTGGCTGCCGCGCCACCAGGTGGTCTCGGCGCCCCGGGTGTGGGCGGTGACCCCGCGGCCGTCCTGCTCCAGGGCGTCGAGCTTGCTCTCGGTGATCAGCTGGACCAGGGGATGCGCGGCGGCGGCGTCCCGCAGCCCGCGGGTCAGGGCGTGCTGGGGGAGGTGGATCGGGGCCGGGCCATCCTCGAAGGTGATCCGCTGGGACGCGCGGCCGCGCCGCATGGTGCGCCAGGCGGTGAAGTAGGTGCCCTCGTCGCGCAGCGTCGTACAGCCCAGCCGGTGCACCATGGCGGCGGTGTCCGCGTGCAGGGCGACGGTGCGGGCGGGGCGGAGCTCGTCCTTGCCGGACCCCTCGTCGAGCACGACGCAGGGCACGCCCTGGCCGGCCAGGGCGAGGGACAGGGACAGCCCGACGGGCCCCGCGCCGACGACGATCACCGGGTCCATGATGTGGCTCCCGGTGTCCGGTATGTGATCACAGAACGTATGCAACCCACTGGAGGTGCCTGCGTCAAGTGACGCCGGGCCGGACAATGCCGTGGGGTGGGGGGGGGGGGGGTGTGGGGCGCCCCCCCCGGCCCCCCCGGGGGGGGGGGGGGGGGGGCCCCCCCCCCCCCCCACCACACGTGTCCCGCCAGTGTACTGACCGACTGTCAGACCGGATGCCGGACCCGGGTCCGAGCAGATGTCCGATGCCGCGCCGGGAGGGCGGCCGGGAGGACGGCCGGGGACGGTCGGAAGGGGGCCGGTCAGCTGCCGCCGCTGTTGCCCGCGTCGAGGGTCGCCGGGACCACGGCCCCGGTGCTCCGCTTCGACTTGCGCAGGCGGCCCTCCAGCCAGGAGGCGAAGGTGGTGAGGGCGAAGTTCACCACGATGTAGATCACCGCGATCACGATGAGGGTCGGGATGGTGTTGCTGAAGTTCGCCGAGATCTGCCGGTACTGGGTCAGCAGTTCGGTGAGGCCCAGGACCGCACCGCCGATCGCGGTGTCCTTGAGGATCACCACGAGCTGGCTGACCAGCGCGGGCAGCATCGCGGTGACCGCCTGCGGGATCAGGACGTAGGTCATGACCTGGCCCTTGCGCATGCCGATCGCCTTCGCGGCGTCGGTCTGCCCCCTCGGCAGCGAATCGACGCCGGCCCGGACGATCTCGCCGATGACCGCGGAGTTGTACAGGACCAGCCCGGTGATCACCGCGTACAGCGGCCGGACTTCGGAGTCGACGCCGGTGTACTGCACGTAGAAGGCGGAGCCGAAGAGCATCAGCATCAGGACCGGGATGGCGCGGAAGAACTCGACCCAGGTGCCCACGATGCTGCGCACCCACGCGTGGTCGGAGAGCCGTCCCATGCCGAGGAGGGCGCCCAGGGGCAGGGCGATCACCATGGAGATGGCGCCGGCCCGCAGGGTCTCGCCGAGCCCGGGGAGCAGGAACGTCGTCCACACCTCGCCGGTGAGGAAGGGGCTCCACTTGTCGCCGTCGAGCTGGTTCTTGTCCGCCAGGGCGGACAGCACCCACCATGCGACGGCTCCGGCCACGACGAGGAATATCCCGCTGTAGATCCAGTTGCGCGCCTTGGCCTTGGGGCCCGGGGCGTCGTACAGCACGGAGGTCATCGCTTCACCGCCACTCGCTTGGCAACCCAGCCCAGGAGCAGGCCGGTGGGCAGGGTCAGAAGGACGAAGCCGAGGGCGAAGATGCCGAAGACGGCGAACAGGTCCTGCGGCTCGTTCTCGACCATCTCCTTCATCAGCAGCGCCGCCTCGGCCACGCCGATCGCCGCTGCCACCGTGGTGTTCTTGGTGAGGGCGATCAGCACGTTGGCCAGCGGCGCGACGACCGCCCGGAAGGCCTGGGGGAGCACGATCAGGGTGAGCGTCTGGACGAAGCTCATGCCCAGGGCGCGGGAGGCCTCGGCCTGGCCGACCGGGACCGTGTTGATGCCCGAGCGGATCGCCTCGCAGACGAAGGTGCCGGTGTAGGCGATGAAGCCGAGGACCGCGAGCCGGAAGCCGATGTCCTTGAAGGTGCCGCCGCCGAGTGTGACGCCCAGGGTCTGGTTGAGGCCCAGCGAACAGCCGATGATCAGCACGGTCAGCGGGGTGTTGCGCACGAGGTTCACGTACGCGGTGGCGAAGCCCCGCATCAGCGGGACCGGACTGACCCGCATCCCGGCCAGTACGGTGCCCCAGATCAGGGACCCGACGGCCGAGTAGAGGGTGAGCTGAACCGTCACCCAGAAGGCTCCGAGCACGTCGTACTGCCCGGAATCAAGAAAATCGAACACGATGGCCTGCGCTCTCCCCAGGATGGCCAGGTTGGCCGGTGGGGCACGGCGCCGCCCGCGGCAGGCGGGCGGCGACGGTCCTCACCGATGGATCGGCCGGCGGACCGGCCGCCGGGTCAGCTGCCTTCGGTGACCGCGGGAGCCGGCTCGTTCTTGTAGCCGGACGGACCGAAGTTCTTCTTGATGGCGGCTTCCCAGGCGCCGTCCGCCTCCATCTTCTTGATGGCGGCGTTGACCTTGGTCTGGAGGTCCTTGTCGCCCTTCTTCAGGCCGATGCCGTAGTTCTCGTTGCTCAGGCTCAGCCCGACCAGCTTGAACTTGCCCTTGTTCTTGTCCTGCGCCGCGTATCCGGCCAGGATCGAGTTGTCCGTGGTCAGGGCGTCGACGGCCTTGTTCTCCAGGCCGGTCAGGCACTCGGAGTAGCCGCCGAGCTGCTGCAGGTCGGCCTCGGGGGCCAGCTTGGTCTTGACGTTCTGGGCCGACGTGGAGCCGGTGACCGAGCAGAGCTTCTTCTTGTTGAGGTCCTCGGCCTTGGTGATCGAGGTGTCGTCGGCACGGACCAGCAGGTCCTGGTGCGCGAGGAAGTACGGGCCGGCGAAGTCGACCTTCTCCTTGCGCTTGTCGTTGATCGAGTAGCTCGCCACGACCAGCTTCACGTCACCGTTGGCGATCAGGTTCTCGCGCTCGGCGCTGACGGCCTGCTTGAACTCGATCTGGTCGGGCTCGTAGCCGAGCTCCTTGGCCACGTACGTCGCCACGTCCACGTCGAAGCCCGTGAACTTGCCGTCCGGAGCCTTCAGGCCCACACCCGGCTGGTCGAACTTGATGCCGATGACGATCTTGTCTTTCTTGGCACCGGCCGTGGAGCCGGATTCACCCGCGGGCTTGTCGCTGTCGCCGCCGCAGGCGGTCGCGGTCAGGGCGAGAGCAACGGCGATGGCGGCGGCCGCGCCGACCTTGGAGAGCTTCATGGTGGACTTCCCTCGAAGTGAGACGTGAGAAAGCAGTGAAGTGGGACGTGCGACGTGCGTGCTGGACGACGATCCGTCACCGGATCACTACCAGATGCGAAGGTCAGTGGTGCAGGATCTTCGAGAGGAAGTCCTTGGCGCGGTCGCTCCGCGGGTTGCTGAAGAACTGCTCGGGCGCGGCCTCTTCGACGATCTTTCCGTCGGCCATGAAGACGACCCGGTTGGCGGCGGAGCGGGCGAAGCCCATCTCGTGCGTGACGACGACCATCGTCATGCCCTCCCGGGCGAGCTGCTGCATGACCTCCAGCACCTCGTTGATCATCTCCGGGTCGAGGGCCGAGGTCGGCTCGTCGAACAGCATCACCTTCGGGTCCATCGCCAGGGCGCGGGCGATCGCCACGCGCTGCTGCTGGCCGCCCGAGAGCTGCGCCGGGTACTTGTCGGCCTGCGAGCCGACGCCCACCCGGTCGAGGAGGGACTTCGCCTTCTCCAGCGCCGCCGCCTGGTCCGCCTTGCGGACCTTGAGCTGGCCCAGCATCACGTTCTGCAGCACCGTCTTGTGCGCGAAGAGGTTGAACGACTGGAAGACCATGCCCACATCGGCACGCAGCTTCGCCAGCGCCTTGCCCTCCGACGGCAGTTGCTTGCCGTCGACGGTGATGCTGCCCGAATCGATCGTCTCCAGGCGGTTGATGGTCCGGCACAGCGTGGACTTGCCCGACCCCGAAGGGCCGATCACCACGACGACCTCACCGCGGGCAATGCTCAGATCGATGTCCTGAAGCACGTGCAGCGCGCCGAAGTGCTTGTTGACGTTGCTCAGCACGACCAGGTCGTCCGCGGCACCGGCCGCGTCCCGCACGTCCTTGGTCACTGATACTCCGCTCATCGGCTTGTGGCTCCGTCCTCCTCGGTTGGGAGGACAGTAGTGACGTGGCGCGCACAGCGTCAGTACATCTGAGGGAGAATTGAGCATAACGATCCGGCCTCGCGCCGATACGCTCCGTACGCACGGGCCCCGCGCACCGGCCGCGGCCGTACCGGGTCCATAACGGAACCCCCGACGGGCCGGAACCGCCTTGACGTGGGAGACGGCATCGGCGTGGATGCTTGGTGGCCCATGATGTCCGCCATGCGAACGCGAAGAGATCGAAAGATGGAGAGGGGGACGACATGAGACTGCTGCTCGTCGAGGACGACGACCACGTCGCCGCCGCCCTGTCCGCGATCCTCGCCCGGCACGGCTTCAAGGTCACCCATGCCCGCAGCGGCGAGGAGGCCCTGCAGGCCCTGCTGTCGGCGGGCGCCCCGCCGCTGGCCCCTCCCTACGGGGTCATCCTGCTCGACCTCGGCCTGCCCGACCAGGACGGCTACGAGGTGTGCGGCAAGATCCGCAAGCGCACCAGCACGCCCGTCATCATGGTCACCGCGCGGGCCGACGTGCGCTCCCGGATCCACGGGCTCAACATGGGCGCCGACGACTACGTCACCAAGCCCTACGACACCGGCGA
Organism: Streptomyces sp. NPDC051563; assembly: GCF_044454225.1. Lineage (NCBI taxonomy): Bacteria > Bacillati > Actinomycetota > Actinomycetes > Kitasatosporales > Streptomycetaceae > Streptomyces > Streptomyces sp. NPDC051563. The sequence continues at coordinate 229,093 of NZ_JBITDL010000007.1, read as the reverse complement.
ACTCCTCGCCCGCATCCACGCGGTGGCCCGCCGCACCGGCGCCCCCGAGGAGACCGCCGCCGCCGGCCCCGCGGGCACGCCCGGCGTGGTCCGCCTCGGGACCGTCGGCATCGAGCTCTCCACCCGCCGGGTCAGCGTGGACGGCGTCGACGTGGCGCTGACCCGCAAGGAGTTCGACCTGCTGGCGCTGCTCGCGCAGCGCCCCGGCGTGGTCTTCCGCCGGGAGCAGATCATCAGCGAGGTGTGGCGCACCAGTTGGGAAGGCACCGGCCGGACCCTCGAGGTGCACGTGGCCTCGCTGCGGTCCAAGCTGCGCATGCCGGCGCTCATCGAGACCGTGCGCGGCGTGGGGTACCGGCTCGTCGTACCGCCCGCGCCGGCGGCTCCCGCCCCGCCCGCCGCCCCGCCCGCTGCCCCCGCCCCGCCCGCCGTCTAGCGGCCACCCCCCGTGCGCGCCCGGCTGCTTCCGCTGCTCGTCGTCCTGATGGCCGGCGTCCTGCTCGCCTTCGGCTTCCCGCTCGCGGTGGCCCTCGCGGCCGGGCAGCAGCAGCGGGTGGTCGTCGACCGGATCGACGACGGGGCCCGCTTCGCCGCGCTCGCCCAGTTCGTCATCGACGCCGAGAGCTCGAAGTCCAGCGGGGCCGGGGAGCGCCGCGAAACCCTCCAGCACGAACTGGCCCGCTACCAGGAGCTCTACGGGATCCGCGTCGGCATCTTCCGCCGGGACGACAACGCCATCGCCCGTTCGCCCAGCTGGTGGGAGCTGCCCGAGAAGGGGGAGGGGCGCGAGGCCTTCATCCAGGCGCTCGCGGGCCGGCGCAGCCACGACCCCGGCCAGGTGTGGCCCTGGCAGACCCACGGAAAACTCCTCGTCGCCTCCCCCGTCGTCCTCGACGGGGACGTGGTCGCCGTGGTCGCCACCGAGTCGCCCACCGACCAGATGCGGGCCCGGATCCTGCGGGGCTGGCTGGTCATCGCCGCCGGGCTCGGCGCGGCCATGCTCGTGGCCTTCGGCGCCGCCCTGCGGCTGACCAGCTGGGTGCTCAAGCCCGTGCAGACCCTGGACACCGCCGCCCACGGCATCGCCACCGGCCGGATGAACTCCCGCGTCGCGGCGGGCGGCGGCCCCCCGGAACTCAGGCGCCTGGCCCGCTCCTTCAACGAGATGGCCGACAACGTCGAAGAGGTGCTGGAACAACAGCGCGCCTTCGTCGCCGACGCCTCCCACCAGCTGCGCAACCCCCTCGCCGCGCTGCTCCTGCGGATCGAGCTGCTCGCCCTCGAACTCCCCGAGGGCAACGAGGAGATCGCCTCGGTACGGACCGAGGGAAAGCGCCTGACCCAGGTCCTGGACGACCTGCTCGACCTTGCACTGGCCGAGCACGCCGCCGCCGAGATCAGCCTGACGGACATCGCGGGGCTGGCCGCCGAGCGGGTGACCGCCTGGCGTCCGTTCGCCGAGGAGAAGGGTGTGCGGCTCACCGGGACGGGGCGCAGCGCCGCCACCGGCTGGGCCGATCCGATCGCGCTCTCCAGCGCGCTCGACGCCGTCATCGACAACGCCCTCAAGTTCACGCCGGAGGGCGAGGACGTCGAGGTGGCGCTCTCCGTGGCGGGCGACCGGGTGCTGATCGTGGTCGCCGACCGCGGCCCCGGGCTCACCGAGGAGGAGCTGCTGCGGATCGGGGACCGGTTCTGGCGCAGCGGACGCCACCAGAACGTCAAGGGTTCCGGACTCGGCCTGTCCATCTCCCGCATCCTGCTCGCGGCGGGCGGCGGGTCCCTCTCCTACGAGACGAACCCGCCGCACGGGCTGCGCGTGACGCTGGCCGTCCCGCGCACCGATCCCGCCGCGCTGCCCGACTGAAGCTGACGGCCCCCGCCGTCCTGCCCGTCGAGGTACCGGCGGACGGCGGGACCGAAGCCGTCCTCGAGCTGCGACCGCCGCTCGGCGCCCCCGGCGGGGAGGACCGGATCGTGGTCGAGGCGGTCTGCCAGGGCAGGATTGGCTGCGGTCCGGCCATTGCCGGCCACGTCAGCGAGGGATGAGGCCCCGTCCCGGGCGCGGCTGGAGCCCCGCGAGAGTGCGGCGCCGCCACCGGCCGCATACTGAAACCGACCCCTTCCTGGAGCGCCCCCGTGACCACTCCCACCCCCACCTCCGCATTCCCCGCCCCCCGCGCCGGTGCGCCGGCCGACGCCGGCCCGACGGTCGCGATCGACATCGGCGGTACGAAGGTCGCCGGAGCGCTGGTGGACTCCGACGGCGCCATGACGGCCACCACCCGCCGCCCCACCCCGCACGGAGCCGACGGCGACACCGTGTTCGCGGCCGTCGCCGAGGTCGTCGCGGAGCTCGCGCGGTCCCCGCTGTGGGACTCCGCCGTCCGGTGCGGGATCGGCAGCGCGGGCCCGGTGGACACCGCGCGCGGCACGGTCAGCCCGGTCAACATCGGCGCCTGGCGGGGCTTCCCCGTCCAGGCCCGGGTCGAGGCCGAGCTCGCCCGGCACGGCGCACGGATCCCGACGGTGCTGGCCGGCGACGGGGTGGCCATGACGGCCGCCGAGCACTGGCTGGGCGCCGCCCGCGGGCACGCCAACGCCCTCTGCATGGTGGTCTCCACCGGCGTCGGCGGCGGACTCGTCCTGAACAACCAGCTGCACGCCGGCCCCACCGGGAACGCCGGACACATCGGCCACATCAGCGTCGCCTTCGACGGGGAGCCCTGCGCGTGCGGAGGCCGCGGCTGCGTGGAGTCCCTCGCCTCCGGCACCGCGATCGCGGCCTGGGCCCTGGCCCAGGGGTGGGTCCCGGCCGGGGACGCCAGCGCGGCCGGGGTGGCCGTGGCCGCCGCCGCGGGCGACCCCGTCGCCCTGGCCGCCTTCGACCGCGCGGGGCGGGCCCTGGCCGCAGCCATCGCGGCCACCGCCACCCTCGTCGAGACCGACATCGCCGTCATCGGGGGCGGCGTCGCCGCCTGCGGGGACACCCTCTTCGGGCCGGTCCGCGCGCACCTGGCCTCGTACGCAACCCTGTCCTTCGTGCAGGACCTCCAGGTCGTCCCGGCGACGCTGGGCACCCACGCGGGCCTGATCGGGGCCGCCGCCGCGGCGACGATGCTGCTGCGGTCGTGAGGGGTCGGCTCAGGGCTTGACGGAGCGGTAGTAGCGGGCCGCGCCCTCGTGCAGCTGCAGGGGATCGGTGTAGATCGCCGTCCGCAGGTCCACGAGCTGGGCGGCGTGCACCTCGCCCCCGATCGTGTCCCGGCTGTCGATCACCGTGCGCGTGAACTGCTCGGTCAGCTCGGCGCCCGCGTCGTCCCGGGTCACCAGCAGGTTCGGCACCGCGACGGTGGACACGGCCGTGTTGCTGCGGGCGCGGTCGTAGGCGTCCGGGGGCATCACGGCCGCCCGGTAGTACCGCGCGGGGCTGCCGCTGGCCTGGAGCGCCTCCACCAGGTCGCCGAGCTGCACGAGCCGGATCTCGAACCGCTCCGAGAGCTCCTTCACGGCCGTGGTGGGCAGCCCGCCCGACCAGAAGAAGGCATCGATCCGGCCGGCCTCCAGCTCCGTCGGCACCGTGTCGATGCCGATGGCCACCGGGGTGATGTCGCGCACCGGGTCCAGCCCCGCCGCCGTGAGCATCCGCTCCGAGATCAGCCGTACCCCCGAGCCCTCCTGGCCGACGGCGACCCGCTTGCCCCGCAGGTCCCGGGTGGACTGCACGGGCGAACCGGCGGGCACCACGAGCTGGACGTAGTCGTCGTAGAGCCGGGCCAGGCCGCGCAGCCGTTCCGCCCCGGGCTTCCGGTCGACCTGGTACTTGGCCACCGCGTCGGCCGTCGCCACCGTGAAGTCCGCCTCGCCCGCGGCCACCCGCTGCAGGTTCTGCTGCGAGCCCTCGCTGGTCTCCAGCCGGACCCGCAACCCGGGCACGTCCTTGGCGAGCGCCTGCTCCAGCAGCTGGCCGTAGCGGTGGTAGACCCCCTTCTGGACACCGGTGCTGAAGGTGATCCCGCCCGTGAGCTCCGGCCGGCCGAAGGGCCGCAGCCACCAGACGAGGGCACAGAGCACCGCCACGACGGCCACCAGGGCCCGCAGGGCACGGCGCCTGCTGATCCGGGGCGGTACGAGAGGCATGGCCGCGATCCTGCCACCGACCAGCCCTCCTGTCACGGCCCGCCCGGCCCCGCGGACCCGCTCCGGCCCGCACCCGGACCGGGCCGCCACGCCCGACCCGTACCCTTGCTGGGTGAGTACCGAGAGCGGCGAGGCGACTGTTGTGAAAACGTACGAGGTCCGGACGTACGGCTGTCAGATGAACGTGCACGACTCCGAGCGGCTGTCCGGCCTGCTGGAGGACGCCGGGTACGTCCGCGCGCCCCAGGGCTCCGACGGTGACGCCGACGTCGTCGTGTTCAACACGTGCGCCGTCCGCGAGAACGCCGACAACAAGCTCTACGGCAACCTCGGCCGGCTCGCGCCCATGAAGACCAAGCGCCCCGGCATGCAGATCGCCGTCGGCGGCTGCCTCGCCCAGAAGGACCGCGACACGATCGTGGACCGCGCCCCCTGGGTCGACGTGGTCTTCGGCACGCACAACATCGGCAAGCTGCCCGTCCTGCTGGAGCGCGCGCGCATCCAGGAAGAGGCGCAGATCGAGATCGCCGAATCGCTGGAGGCCTTCCCCTCCACGCTCCCGACCCGGCGCGAGTCCGCGTACGCCGCCTGGGTCTCGATCTCCGTCGGCTGCAACAACACCTGCACCTTCTGCATCGTCCCGGCGCTGCGCGGCAAGGAGGAGGACCGCCGCCCCGGCGACATCCTCGCCGAGGTCGAGGCGCTCGTCGCCGAGGGTGTCTCCGAGATCACCCTGCTCGGCCAGAACGTCAACGCCTACGGCTCTGACCTGGGCGACCGCGAGGCCTTCTCCAAGCTGCTGCGCGCCTGCGGCGCCATCGAGGGCCTGGAGCGGGTCCGCTTCACCTCCCCGCACCCGCGCGACTTCACCGACGACGTGATCGCGGCGATGGCCGAGACCCCCAACGTCATGCCGCAGCTGCACATGCCGATGCAGTCCGGTTCGGACACGATCCTGCGCGCCATGCGCCGCTCGTACCGCCAGGACCGCTTCCTCGGCATCATCGAGAAGGTCCGCGCCTCCATCCCGCACGCCGCGATCTCCACCGACATCATCGTGGGCTTCCCCGGCGAGACCGAGGAGGACTTCCAGCAGACCATGCACGCGGTCCGCGAGGCGCGCTTCGCGAACGCCTTCACCTTCCAGTACTCCAAGCGCCCCGGGACCCCGGCCGCCGACATGGAGGGGCAGATCCCCAAGGAGGTCGTCCAGGAGCGGTACATGCGCCTGGTCGCCCTCCAGGAGGAGATCTCCTGGGACGAGAACAAGAAGCAGGTCGGCCGGACCCTGGAGGTCATGGTCGCCGAGGGCGAGGGCCGCAAGGACGGAGCCACGCACCGGCTGTCCGGGCGGGCCCCCGACAACCGCCTGGTCCACTTCACGAAGCCGGACGAAGAGGTCCGCCCGGGCGACGTGGTGACGGTCGAGATCACCTACGCGGCCCCCCACCACCTCCTCGCGGAGGGGCCGACGGGGGCGGTACGCCGTACCCGTGCGGGCGATGCCTGGGAGAAGCGCAACGCGGCACCGGCGCAGCCGAAGGGCGTCCTCCTCGGCATCCCGACCCTGGGCGTCCCGGCCCCCCTCCCGGCCGCCGCATCGGGCTGCGCCAGCCCCTCCTGACGCCACGGCCGGCCCGGCGCGGGGTCCGGTGGGCGGGTGCGGCCGGGTCGGCCCTGCGGGGCGAGGTCCCCTACCCGCCCTTCCACCGTTCCCCGGGCTGCGCCCGGACCCTTCCTGGGGCTCCGCCCCAGACCCCGCGCCCCAGACCCCGCGCCTCACATGCCGGCGAGGCTGGATCCAAGGGCGGGCAGGGGACGGCCCCGCAGGGCTCGACGACCGATCGAGGCACGCGCCGGAGGCTAGGCGACTAGGCTGCGGATCATGCTCGTAGCCGCCGCCGTCTGCCCCGCCCCGCCGATGCTCCTCCCGGAGCTCGCCGCGGGAGCCGCCGCCGAACTCGGCCCCGCCCGGACCGCGTGTTCCGACGCGCTGTCCGTGCTCGCCGCCTCCCGGCCCGATCTGCTCGTCGTCGTCGGAGCCTGCGATCCCGACCACCACGGCGCCTACCCCCAGGGCGCCCGCGGCACCTTCCGCGGATTCGGCGCCGGGGCCGGGGCCGACGTACGGCTGGGCGAGGGCGAGGAGGGGCCGCGGCTGCTGCCGGCCCCGCTCGCCGTCGGCGCCTGGCTGCTCGGCCGGGCGGGCTGGGGCGCCGCGCCCCTGGAGGGTTTCGGGGTCGCCGGGCCGCTGGACACCGAGCGGTGCCTGGAGGCCGGCCGGCAGCTCGCCGCGCGCGAGGACCGGGTCGCCCTGCTCGTCATGGGTGACGGCAGCGCCTGCCGCTCCCTCAAGGCCCCGGGCTACCTGGACGAACGCGCCGCCGCCTTCGACGCCGAGGCCGCCCGCGCGCTCGGCGCCGCCGACCTGCCCGCCCTGGCCGCCCTCGACGCGGAACTCGCCGCCGAGCTCCAGGCGGCCGGACGGGCCCCCTGGCAGGTGCTCGCGGGCGCCGCCGAGGGTGCGGGGCTGGACGGGCGGCTGCTGTACGAGGACGCCCCGTACGGGGTCGGGTACTTCGTCGCCGCCTGGTCGTAGCCGGAGCGGCGGCCGGACCGCACGCAGAAGGGGCGCGGCACCGAGTGGTGCCGCGCCCCTTCCGTCATGCCGGGGGTCCGGGGTCCCGGGACCGCGTCAGGAAGCGGCCGGCGGCGTCGGCCCGCCGGGCGCGTCCTTGTGCGCGATCTTGCCCAGGGCGTCCTTGGCCTTGTCCGCGCCGGTGGAGATCTGGCCGCTGTACTTGCCCTTGGTCTTGGAGTCGACGGCCTTGGCCACCTTCTCCAGATTCTGGCTGATCTTGCCCTCGTGCTGTGCGGCGAGGTCGCCGACCTTGTCCTTGGCGGGCGCGAGCTTGGCCTTCAGATTGTCCAGCAGGCCCATGGGTCACCTTCCAATAGCGAGGCTACGTGCGGGCACCCTCTGCGGCCTCGGTGTCCGCGGTGGCCTCCGCCGACTGCTGCTTCGGGATCCCGACGGCTTCCACCGCCGCGCTCTCCTCCGCCACAGCCTGCTCGGTCCCGGCCTCGTCGGCCGTCGCGGACTCCACCGTCGGATCCGCGGAAACGGCCTCTTCGGTCGTCTCCGGGGTCTTGCGGCCGAGAAGCCGGTCCAAAATGCCCATGTCTACTCCTATAACGTTACTCGTGTGAGTGAAGTTCCGCCGTGGGCGGGCCGCCGTACGGCAGGCGCGCGCCCGCCGGAACCCCGCCAGGGCAACGACCCCGGGCCGGTCGCGTCACGTCGCTCGATCGGGTACATGGCAGCGCCTTGACGTGGGGCTGCGAGACTGGTGCGGTGAGGAAAGCAGCCCCCGCCCCGCGGGTCATCGCCGTCGTAGGACCCACCGCGGCCGGAAAGTCCGATCTGGGCGTAGCCCTGGCCCGTCATTTCGACGGCGAAGTCGTCAACGCCGACTCGATGCAGCTGTACCGGGGGATGGACATCGGTACCGCCAAACTGACGACCGAGGAGCGCGGAGGGGTCCCGCACCGCCTCCTCGACATCTGGGACGTCACCGAGACGGCGAGCGTCGCCGAGTACCAGCGCCTCGCCCGCGCCGAGATCGACAAGCTGCTCGCCCAGGGCCGTACGCCGGTCCTCGTCGGCGGTTCCGGCCTCTACGTGCGCGGCGCGCTCGACGCCATGGAGTTCCCCGGCACCGACCCCGAGGTCCGGGCCCGCCTGGAGGCCGAGGTCACGCTGCGCGGCCCCGGCGCCCTGCACGCCCGCCTCGCGGCCGCCGACCCGGCCGCCGCGCAGGCCATCCTGCCCAGCAACGGCCGCCGCATCGTGCGCGCCCTGGAGGTCATCGAGATCACCGGGCGCCCGTTCACCGCCAACCTGCCCGGCCACGAGTCCGTCTACGACACGGTCCAGATCGGCGTGGACGTGGCCCGGCCCGAGCTCGACGAGCGGATCGCGCTGCGCGTTGACCGGATGTGGGAGGACGGGCTGGTGGACGAGGTCCGCACGCTGGAGGCCGCGGGCCTGCGGGGCGGAGTCACCGCCTCCAGGGCGCTCGGCTACCAGCAGGTGCTGGCCGCCCTCGCCGGGGAGTGCACGCAGGAGGAGGCGCGCGCCGAGACGGTCCGCGCCACCAAGCGGTTCGCCCGCCGCCAGGACTCCTGGTTCCGCCGCGACCCGAGGGTGCACTGGCTCAGCGGGGCGGCCGAGGACCGCGCGGAACTCGCCGGACTCGCGCAGTCGTTGGTCGAACGAGCGGTCACAGCCTGATCACGTGATGGCATCGGGACGCCCCGCACGCCCGTCCGGGGCCTGACGGCGTGCCATCATCAAACTTCCGACGGTGCCGTCACCGGCGGTGAACGGCGGCGTACGAAGTCCAAGTGGGGAGGGCGCGTGGCGATGGAGGCCGGCCCTCGTGACACCGGTCGGGACGACACCCGACGGGAAACGGACCCGACGCTTCACCAGGCACTCGCGGACGCCGACGCCGGTCTCGGACTGGGACTGCCCGCGGATCCCGCGCGGCTGACCCCCGACGGCCCGGACGCGCCGGACACCGCCGAGGCGGAGGCCGCCGCCGCCCCCGCGTTCGAGGTGGAACTGCGCCCGCAGCGCAGGCTGAGGCTGTGGCAGATCGCCCCCATCGTCATGCTGGCCGCGGCCGGATCCCTGATGTTCGCCTTCCCGCTCGCCTTCGAGTTCGGCGACGGTGGAGCGGTCGTCGCCATGCTCGGATTCCTCATCAGCTGCTGCGCGGGCGGCTGGGGCATGATGGCCGCGCGCCGCGTGGGCTACGCCCTGCCGGGCCTTCCGGCCCGCGGCTCGGGGCAGCGCCCCGACTGGCGCCTCGCCCTGCTGTACGCGCTGGTCGCCCTGGGTGTCGTGGCGCTCGCGGTGTACCGGGTGGCCCGGCTCCGCTAGTGCTGGGCGGCCCGGCTCCGTCCGTCGCCGGCTCGGTACCATGGGCGGGTGACGCAGACCAGCCTTTCCTTCCTCAAGGGCCACGGCACCGAGAACGACTTCGTGATCGTCCCGGACCCGGACAACGCCATCGAGCTGCCGGCCTCCGCCGTCGCGCGGCTGTGCGACCGGCGGGCCGGGATCGGCGCGGACGGCGTGCTGCACGTCGTGCGCTCCGCCGCGCACCCCGAGGCGGCGCACCTGGCCGGCGAGGCCGAGTGGTTCATGGACTACCGCAACAGCGACGGCTCCGTCGCCGAGATGTGCGGCAATGGCGTCCGCGTCTTCGCCCGCTACCTCCAGCACGCCGGGCACGTGGAGCCGGGCGACCTGGCCGTCGCCACGCGCGGCGGGGTCAAGCGGGTGCACCTCGACAAGACCGGCGACGTGACCGTCTCCATGGGCCGCGCCGAACTGCCCGAGGGCGAGGTCACCGTCTCCGTGGGCGACCGCTCCTGGCCCGCGCGCAACGTCAACATGGGCAACCCGCACGCGGTGGCCTTCGTCGACAGCCTGGACGACGCCGGGAACCTGCTGGACGCGCCCCCGTTCCACCCGGCCTCCGCCTACCCGACGGGCGTCAACGTCGAGTTCGTCGTCGACCGCGGCCCCCGTCACGTCGCCATGCGCGTCCACGAGCGCGGTTCCGGCGAGACCCGCTCCTGCGGCACCGGCGCCTGCGCGGTCGCCGTGGCCGCCATCCGCCGGGACGGCGCGGACCCGGCCGTCACCGGCGCGCCCGCCACGTACACCGTCGATCTGCCGGGCGGCACGCTGGTCATCACCGAGCACCCCGACGGGCGGATCGAGATGACCGGACCCGCCGTGATCGTGGCCGAGGGCGAGTTCGATCCCGCCTGGCTCACCGAAACGGCTTTCGTCTGAAGCTTCCCTCTAATGGGTGATCCGTTTCACGCTGAGCGAGAGGTGGACTGCGCCACGTGGTGGGGTCGGTAGCATCAGGCACCGGCCCTGCGGGCGCACCCCATGCCCACCACCGCCGGTCGAAGCCGTCGGAGGTGCCCATGAGTGCAGAGGCCACGAACCCCGAAGCACGTCCCGAAGCGCTCCCCGAACTTCGCAGACGCGGCCGGACCAGGCTTGACCTGCGACGACTCGGACGCGCTGCGCTGCTCGGGCCCACGCCCCGCGACCGGCTGCCGGACGCGATCGGCCATGTCGCCGAAGCGCACCGCGCCCATCACCCCGACGCGGACCTGTCGGTCCTGCGCCGTGCGTACCTCCTCGCGGAGACCTCGCACCGCGGTCAGATGCGCAAGAGCGGTGAGCCGTACATCACACATCCGCTCGCGGTCACGCTCATCCTGGCCGAACTGGGCGCCGAAACGACGACCCTGACGGCCTCGCTCCTGCACGACACCGTCGAGGACACGGACGTGACCCTCGATCAGGTCCGCGAGGAGTTCGGCGACGAGGTCTGCTTCATCGTCGACGGAGTCACCAAGGTCGAGAAGATCGACTACGGCGCCGCGGCCGAGCCCGAGACCTTCCGCAAGATGCTCGTCGCCACCGGCAACGACGTCCGCGTCATGTCCATCAAGCTCGCCGACCGGCTGCACAACATGCGCACCCTCGGGGTGATGCGGCCCGAGAAACAGGCCCGCATCGCCAAGGTCACCCGCGACGTGCTCATCCCGCTCGCCGAACGGCTCGGCGTGCAGGCCCTGAAGACCGAGCTGGAAGACCTCGTCTTCGCGATCCTGCACCCCGAGGAGTACGAGCACACCCGCGCCCTCATCGCGGCCCACGCGGGCGAGCGCGACCCGCTGCCCGCCATCGCCGACTCGGTACGGGCCGTCCTGCGCGAGGCGGGCATCGCCGCCGAGGTGGTGGTGCGGCCCCGGCACTTCGTCTCCGTGCACCGCATCTCCCTCAAGCGCGGGGAGCTGCGCGGCTCCGACTTCGGCCGCCTGCTGGTCCTCGTCGGGGAGAACGCGGACTGCTACGCCGTGCTGGGGGAGCTGCACACCTGCTTCACCCCGGTCATCTCCGAGTTCAAGGACTTCATCGCCTCCCCGAAGTTCAACCTTTACCAGTCCCTGCACACCGCCTTCGCGACCCCCGAGGGGTACGTCGCCGAGGTCATCGTCCGGACCCGGCAGATGCACCGGGTCGCCGAGGCGGGCGTGGTGGCCCTCGGCAATCCGTACACGGGCCCGCCCGCGGCAGACCAGATCGCCGCGGCCGACTGCGAGGAGGAGCGGGTCGACCCGACCCGGCCCGGCTGGCTCTCGCGGCTGCTCGACTGGCAGCAGTCGGCGCCCGACCCCGACACCTTCTGGAACGTCCTGCGCTCGGAGCTGGCCCAGGACCGCGAGATCACCGTGTTCCGGGCCGACGGGGGCACGCTGGGCCTGCCGGCCGGCGCCAGCTGTATCGACGCCGCCTACGCGCAGTACGGCGAGGCGGCCCACGGCTGTATCGGCGCCCGGGTCAACGGGCGCCTGACCTCCCTGTCCTCCCGGCTCGCCGACGGGGACACCGTCCAGCTCCTGCTCGCGCACGACGCCTCCTCGGGGCCCACCGCCGACTGGCTGGACCACGCCAAGACCCCGGCCGCCCGGATCGCCGTCAGCAGCTGGCTGGAGGCCCACCCCGACGGGGCCCGGCCCGCCGACGCCGCGCCCAGGGCGCCGCTGTCGGTGATCGGCCTGCGCAGCGGCGGGGGCAACGCCGTCGCCGACCTGCCGGACGCCACCGTGCGGCTCGCGGGATGCTGCACCCCGGTACCGCCGGACGCCGTCGAGGGGTTCGTCGTACGGGGCGGGGCCGTCACCGTGCACCGGGTGCACTGCGCGACCGTGGCCCAGATGCGGGCGGTGGGGCGCACCCCCGTCGCCGTGCACTGGCGGGCGACCGCGGACTGCCGGGTCACCCTGCTCGCCGAATCGTTCGGCCGCCCGCACCTGCTGGCCGATCTGACCGAGGCCATCGCCCGCGAGGGGGTCGAGGTGGTCTCCGCGACCGTGGAGCCGCCCGTCGAACAGCGGGTCCGGCACAGCTACACCCTGCAGCTGCCCGATGCGACGGGCCTGCCGGCCCTGATGCGGGCCATGCGGGACGTGCCGGGCGTCTACGACGTCAGCCGGGCGTAGGACCTCCCCGGGGGACCGGGGCCCGCCTCCGCGCCCCCGCTTCCCCGGGGAAACCGGCCCGCCCTACCCCCTTTCGGGTGGCCCCGTCGCGCGCCGTTCGCGGGCGCGTGCCGGGCGCTGATAAGCGGTGGGGGATGCAGCTCACCTCCCCGCGCCTGCGCGCCGCCCTGCTGGCCGCGGCCTCCCTCACCCTCGTCGCCGCCGTCGTGCCCCCGCCCCGGGCGCTAGGCATCGGCGACGTGCTGTTCCCCGAGCTCGGGAACCCCGGGTACGACGTGCTCTCGTACGACCTGTCCTTCAGCTACAAGGACAACAAGACCCCCCTCGACGCGGTCACCGTCATCGACGCCCGCAGCCTCACCCGGCTCGACACCGTCAACCTCGACTTCACCCACGGGAAGGTGGCCTCCGCCGAGGTCAACGGGGAACCGGCCGCCTTCGCGAGCGTCGGCGAGGACCTCGTGCTGACCCCCGCCCGGCCCGTGGAGCCGGACCTGCCGCTCCACATCACCGTCCGGCACACGAGCGACCCGCGCGGCCGCGGCGACGGCGGCTGGGTGGTCACCGACGACGGGCTGGCCATGGCGAACCAGGCCGATGCCGCCCACCGGGTCTTCCCGTGCAACGACCACCCCGCCGACAAGGCCTACTTCACCTTCCGGGTGAGCGCCCCGGCCGGGATGACGGCCGTGGCCAACGGGGTGCCGGGCGCACTGCCGGCCGGCCGCGCGGGCGCCGCCACCACGTGGACGTACCGGACGCTGCACCCGATGGCCACCGAGCTCGCCCAGGTCTCGATCGGCGACTCGGCCGTGATCCACCGCACCGGCCCGCACGGACTGCCGCTGCGCGACGTGGTCCCCGCGGCGGACCGGGAGCGGCTGGAGCCCTGGCTGAAGAAGACCGCCGGGCACGTCGCGTGGATGGAGGCGCGGGTCGGCCACTACCCCTTCGAGAACTACGGGGTGCTGATCGCGAAGGCCCGTACCGGCTTCGAGCTGGAGACGCAGACCCTCTCGCTGTTCGAGAGCGCCCTGTTCGCGGGCGGCGGCGGATACCCCGAGTGGTACGTCGAGTCCGTCATGGTCCACGAGCTGGCCCACCAGTGGTTCGGCGACAGCGTGAGCCCGCGCACCTGGTCCGACCTGTGGCTCAACGAGGGGCACGCCACCTGGTACGAAGCCCTGTACGCGGACGACCTCGGGAAGTACTCCCTGGAGCGGCGCATGCGCGAGGCGTACCAGCGCTCCGACCAGTGGCGCGCGGCCGGCGGCCCCCCGGCCGCACCCAAGCCGGCCGCCCCGGGCGAGAAGATCGGGCTGTTCCGGCCGGCGGTCTACGACGGGGCCGCGCTGATCCTGTACGCGCTGCGGCAGGAGATCGGGGTCAAGGCCTTCGACCGGGTGGAGCGGCGCTGGGTGGGGGAGCACCGGGACGCGATCGCCGGCACGGCGGACTTCGTACGGCTGGCCTCGCAGGAGGCGGGGCGGGACCTGGGGCCGTTCCTGGAGCCGTGGCTGTACGGGAAGAAGACCCCCGCCATGCCCGGGCACCCGGAGTGGAGCGCCCCGAAAAGCGTGTGACGCCCGTGGAACGGGCATGCCACCATCGACGAGGCCGTTGCGCCGGCGCCGGGCGTCACCGGGGGATCTCCGAAGTCAGGGGAATCCCAGGGGAGTGTCACGCGTTGGACGTGACAGTGTTATGTCACGCGCGGGAGTAGCTTTGGCCTTGGCTCCGCTTCACCTGACGCGGACGCATTCGAAAACGACGTAAGGATCCAATGACCTCCTCTTCTTCCCCTTCCCAGGACGCGCGGGACGACGCACAGGGTGCGCCGGATCCGCAGAGCTTCACCGAGAGCCTTCGGGCCGACGCCCTGATGGAAGAGGACGTCGCCTGGAGCCACGAGATCGACGGAGACAGGGACGGCGCCCAGTACGAGCGCTCCGAGCGCGCGGCCCTGCGCCGCGTGGCCGGCCTCTCCACCGAGCTCGAGGACGTCACCGAGGTCGAGTACCGCCAGCTCCGCCTGGAGCGGGTCGTCCTCGTCGGCGTGTGGACCTCCGGCACGGTGCAGGACGCCGACAACTCCCTCGCGGAGCTCGCCGCCCTCGCCGAGACCGCGGGCGCACTCGTGCTCGACGGAGTGATCCAGCGCCGTGACAAGCCCGACCCGGCCACCTTCATCGGTTCCGGCAAGGCCCGCGAGCTGCGCGACATCGTGATGGAGAGCGGCGCCGACACCGTCGTCTGCGACGGCGAGCTCAGCCCCGGCCAGCTCATCGCCCTCGAAGACGTCGTCAAGGTGAAGGTGGTCGACCGGACCGCCCTCATCCTCGACATCTTCGCCCAGCACGCCAAGTCCCGGGAGGGCAAGGCGCAGGTCGCGCTCGCGCAGATGCAGTACATGCTGCCGCGACTGCGCGGCTGGGGTGCCTCGCTGTCCCGGCAGATGGGTGGCGGCGGCGGTGGCGGCATGGCCACGCGCGGTCCCGGTGAGACCAAGATCGAGACCGACCGGCGGCGTATCCGCGAGAAGATGGCGAAGATGCGCCGGGAGATCGCGGAGATGAAGACCGGCCGCGACATCAAGCGGCAGGAACGGCGCCGCAACAAGGTGCCCTCGGTCGCCATCGCCGGATACACCAACGCCGGCAAGTCCTCACTCCTCAACCGCCTCACGGGCGCGGGCGTCCTGGTGGAGAACTCCCTGTTCGCCACCCTCGACCCGACCGTGCGCCGGGCCGAGACCCCGTCCGGCCGGATCTACACCCTGGCCGACACGGTCGGCTTCGTCCGGCACCTGCCCCACCACCTCGTCGAGGCGTTCCGCTCCACGATGGAGGAGGTCGGCGACTCCGACCTCATCCTGCACATCGTGGACGGCTCGCACCCGGCGCCGGAGGAGCAGCTGGCGGCGGTCCGCGAGGTCATCCGCGAGGTCGGCGCCGTCAAGGTGCCCGAGATCGTGGTGATCAACAAGGCGGACGCGGCCGACCCGCTGGTGCTCCAGCGTCTGCTGCGCATCGAGAAGCGCTCCATCGCCGTCTCGGCGCGCACGGGCCAGGGCATCGAGGAACTCCTCGCGCTCATCGACGACGAGCTGCCGCGGCCGGCGATCGAGATCGAGGCCGTGGTGCCGTACACGCGCGGCGGGCTCGTCGCCCGGGCGCACGCCGAGGGCGAGGTGATCTCCGAGGAGCACATCGAGGAGGGCACCCTGCTCAAGGCACGGGTACACGCCGAACTGGCCTCGGAGTTCGCTCCGTACGTACTCGCCAAGCACTGACGCCGACGCGCACCGGATGAACGACCGAGGGCCCCCGCAGCAGCGGGGGCCCTCGGTCGTGTGGTGGTGTACCGGTGCGGCTACTTGAACTTGCCGCTCACCGCGTCGAAGACGCCCTTCGCCTCCGGACCCAGCCGGGGCCCGGCCAGCCAGCCCGCCTTGGCGGGGCCGATGGAGGTGTTCGACACCAGCGCCGGCTTGCCGTCGGCGCCCGCCGCGACCCAGCCGCCGCCCGAGGAACCCCCGGTCATCGTGCAGCCGATGCGGTACATCGTCGGGTCCGTCGCGTTCAGCGACAGCCGGCCCGGCTTGTCGGCGCACTGGAAGGTCTTCTGGCCGTCGAACGGAGCAGCCGCCGGGTAGCCGGTGGCCGTGATCTTCGCGATCTTGGGCGCGGCCGCGGCGTTGAACTCCACCGGGAGCGCCGTACCGACCGTCTCCTCAAGGGACTTGCCGCCACCCTTCTCCGGGGTCACGTGCAGCACCGCGAAGTCGTACGGGGCACCCGCGCCGCCGGTCGGACCGCCGGTCGCGATCCACTGGTCGGAGGTCTGCGCCCAGTCGCTCCACCACACGCCGTACGGGGCGACTTCCTCGCGCGACGCGCCCTTGAGCGCGGCCGCGGACTTGCCGCTGTTGTTGTACGACGGGACGAAGGCGATGTTGCGGTACCAGCCGCCGGCCTTGCCCGCGTGCACGCAGTGGCCGGCCGTCCAGACCATGTTGGACTTGCCGGGGTGCGCGGGGTCCTTGACCACGGTCGCCGAGCAGACCATCGATCCCTCGGGCCCGTCGAAGAAGACCTTGCCGGAGGCGGGGACGCTCTGGTGGTAGGGCGGGGTCGCGGCCTTGGCGGCCACCGGCGCCGGGGTCGGGTCGGTGACGCCCTGGTCCTTGCCCGCGTCCGGGTCGACGGCGGGCGGCTGCGGCGTCTTGTCGGCGTCGCGCATCCGGTCCGGGTCCCAGAGGTCCTCGATGATTGGGTTGATGTAGTCGCCCGCCTCGCGGAGCCAGTCCTCCTTCTTCCAGTTCTTCCACTCACCCCCCTTCCACTTCTCCAGGTCTATGCCGTGCTCCTTGAGCTTGTCCTTGAGCCCGTCCGGGATCTTCACCCCGTCGAGGCTGGTGGGCAGGCTCGCCGCCACGGTCGGCTTGGCGTCGGTCTCACCGTCGCCGGGCCCGCACGCCGCGGCGGTCAGCGCGAGCGCGGCCGAGCACAGGATCGCGGTGACCGGTCGGATCGGTCGCATGTCGTGAATCCCCCTGGATGGTTCTTGGTTCGGGACGGTGCCTGGGCAGGCGGGCGCCTGGGTTGCAGCACCCCACTATGCCGCTGCCGTGGGGGACGGCACAGCCCGGGGCACCGGTTCCCTGCGGGCCGGAAGGGGATCCCCCGGGACCGGGGCGCGGTACTGCGGGTGTGGAGGGCCGTAGCCCGGGCGCGGGGCGCCGTACACCGGGCGGGGATTGCCGTACACCGGGCGGGGAGCGCCGTATACCGGGCGGGGAGCGCCGTATACCAGGCGGGGAGTGCCGTATGCCAGGCGGGGAGTGCCGTACCCCCGGGCCGGACAAGGATCTTGGGCCCACCCGTGATCCGTCGCCGCCACCGTCGTTGGTACGTACGGGGGATGGGGGAGCAGCGTGGGTGTTCGAAGCGCACCCCGGAAGGGCAACCGTGCGGGAGGAGCGACACTCGTGCCTTTGAGGGCTTGGACGGGCGAGCAGGCCACGGCAGGGGAGCAGGTCCCGGGGCAGGGGGACCGGGCCTGGGACGACGGGCAGTTGGCGGGGGCGGCCCCCGGCCCGGGTGCGGCCGCGGGCGAGGGGATCCTGCGCAGGCAGGCCCAACGGGAGTCCGCGGCGCGGACGTACGCGCGCTCCCTGCCCATCGTGCCCGTACGCGCACGGGGGCTGACCATCGAGGGGGCGGACGGGCGCCGCTACCTCGACTGCCTCTCCGGCGCCGGAACCCTCGCCCTGGGCCACAACCACCCGGTGGTACTCGAAGCCATCCGCGGGGTCCTCGACTCGGGGGCTCCGCTGCACGTGCTGGACCTGGCGACCCCGGTCAAGGACGCCTTCACCACCGAGCTGTTCGCCAACCTGCCCGCGGAGCTGGCCGCGGACGCCCGCATCCAGTTCTGCGGACCGGCCGGAACGGACGCGGTGGAGGCCGCGCTCACCCTCGTCCGCACCGCGACCGGCCGGTCCGGGATGCTCGCCTTCACGGGCGCCTACCACGGAATGACGGCGGGAGCGCTGGCCGTCTCCGGCGGGGCCACGGACGTACGGGTGACCCGGCTGCCGTACCCGCAGGACCACCGCTGCCCGTTCGGAGTCGGCGGGGCCGAGGGGGCGGAGCTGTCGGCCCGTTGGACGCGGAACCTGCTCGACGACCCCAAGAGCGGGGTGTCCGCGCCCGCCGCGATGATCGTCGAACCCGTCCAGGGAGAGGGCGGCGTCCACCCCGCCCCCGACGCCTGGCTGCGCAGGATGCGGCAGATCACGGCGGAGCGGGGGATCCCGCTGATCGCCGACGAGGTCCAGACGGGGGTCGGGCGCACCGGTGCCTTCTGGGGGGTCGATCACGCGGGGGTCGTCCCCGACGTCATGGTGCTCTCCAAGGCCATCGGGGGCAGCCTGCCGCTCGCGGTGATCGTGTACCGGGCGGAGCTGGACCAGTGGGCCCCCGGCGCCCACGCCGGCACCTTCCGCGGCAACCAGCTCGCCATGGCGGCGGGCACCGCGACGCTGGCCTACGTCCGGGAGAACGGCCTCGCGGAGCGCGCCCGAACCCTGGGCGCGCACATGCTCGCCGCCCTGCGCGGCCTGATCCCGTCGCACCCGTGCGTGGCGGACGTACGGGGCCGCGGGCTGATGATCGGCGTCGAACTGGCCGACCCCGAGACCGGGGAAGCCTCGCCCGAGGTGGCCGTGGCCGTCCGCCAGGCCTGCCTGGACCGCGGCCTGATCGTCGAACTCGGCGGCCGCCACTCCAGCGTCGTCCGCCTCCTCCCCCCTCTCACCCTGACCGACGAACAGGCCGCGGCCGTCCTCGACCGCCTCGCCGACGCCCTCACCGCCGCCACCCGCCGCTAAGGACCCCAATGCCCGCCCCCCTCCACCCCACCTCCCCACCCCCGCCCACCAACGCCCCGACACCGGGCACGGGGGCTTCCGGCCCCGCGGTTTCCGGTGGTCTGATGTCCGGCACCGCGGTTTCCGGTGGTCTGGCTTCGGGCGCCGCGGTTTCCGGCACTGGGGCTTCCGGCACGGCGGCTCCCGGCCCCGCGGTCTCTGGCGGTCTGGCTTCCGGCCCCCCGGCTTCGGGCGCCGCGGTCTCTGGCGGTCTGGCTTCCGGCCCCCCGGCTTCGGGCGCCGCGGTCTCTGGCGGTCTGGCTTCCGGCCCCCCGGCTTCGGGCGCCCCGGTCTCCGGCGGTCTGGCCTCCGGCACTCCGGCCTCGTCCCTCCCCCCGACCGCCCCCGATGCGCTTCCGCCCGGCGGCCTGGGCCCGACCGTCCGGTCGAGCCCGCCAGACACCTCGGGCCCGGCGCTCCCGGCGACCGCCCCCGAGGTGCTGCCGCCCGGCGCGCCGGGCCCGGCTCTCTCAGCGACCCCGGCCCCGGCCCCGCCCGGCGCCCCGGACCCGGCTGCCCGGTTGGCCGCGCCTACGGTGCTGCGGCCCGATGCCTCGGCCTCGTCCCTTCCGCTGGCCGCCCCTGCGGTGGTGGTGTCCGGCGGCGGGGGACCGGCTCTCTCGGCGGCCCCGCCCGCGTCGGGCATCTCGGCTCCGGCCCTCTCACCGACCGTGCCCAGTGTGTTGCGGCCCGACGCCCAGACCGCAGCCCTCCCGGCGGCCGCCCCCGTGGTGGTTGCGTCTGGTGGCTTGGGCCCGTCCGTCTCGTCGACCCCGCCAGGGACCTCGGGCCCGGCGCTCCTGTCCGACGCGCCGACGGCGATGTGGCCCGGTGGCCTGGACCCGGTCTTCCCGTCGCCCCCGCCCCCTTCCGGCATCTCCGGCCCGGCTTGCCCGACGGACCCGCCTACTGCGCTGCCGCCCGGGGCCCTGGGCGCTGACCTCTCGCCGGCCCCGGCGCCATCCGGCGCCTCGGGCCAGGCCTTCCCGGCGGCGGTTCCCACACTGCTGCGGCCCGGTGTCTCGGATCCCGGCCTGCCCGCGGTCCCGCCGCCCTGCGCACCGAGCTCCGCCCTTCCGGCGGCAGCCACGGCGCCGCCGCATGGGGCCTCGGCCCCGGCACACCGTTCGACCTCGTCCGCAATGCCTACGGTCCCGCTTCCCCCAGCACGGGACTCCGCCCTCCCCACGGTGGCCTCCGCAGTGCCGTCGCCCGGGGCCCCGGGCTCCAACCTTCCCGCGGCCTCGCCGCCTTGCGCCTCGGACTCCGCTATCTCGCCTGGGGCCACCCCTGTGCCGCCGCCCGGCGTCTTGGACCCCACCCTCCTGTCGCAGACCCCGACGGTGCCGTTGCCCGAGGCCTTGGGTCCCACCCTTCCTGTGGTTCCGCCGCCCAGCGGCTTGGAATCCGGTCTCTCGCGGGGGCTTCCCGAGGTGTCCTCGCCTGGCGTCTCGGGCCTCACTGAAGCCTCGGCCTCGTCCAAGGTGCAGTCGGTCCTGCCCTCCGATGCGTTGGACCCCGCGCTCCCGATGTCCACTCCGAGGGAGCCATCGCCCAGCGCCTCGGGTCCCGTCCTTCCTGCGGCCCCGCCGCCCCGCAGCTTGGACTCGGCCCTCTCGTCCGGGGCCACTGTGATGCCGTCGGCTGGTGGCTCGGGCTTCTTTCAACCGTCAGTCCCGTCCACCATGCCGACGCTGCTGCCGTCCGCTGCGCTGGACCCCACCCTTCCGCCGACGGTGCTCCCACCCAAGTCCTCTGGCCCTGAGCGCCCGTGGGCGCCGTCCGCGGTGTCACCGCCCGGAGCTTTGGACGCCGGCCTTCCTCCCCTTACCCCCACGGCGCCGTCGGCCCCGTCCGTCACTCCCATGGGGTCCGCCCTCCCGCCGCGCTCCTCCGTGCAGCCACGTGTCAACCCGCCACAGTTGCCACAGACTCCAGCCGCCGCTGCCACGGCCCCGCCCCCGGCTCCGTTCGGCTCCCCACCACCGTCGGCCTCCGCTGCGGCCGCGCCCGATCCGCTCGCCACTTCGCCCGGGTCCCCACCCCCTCAGGCCGCGTCCAACCCGCCGCCGGTGCCCACCTCACCGCCTCGTTCCCCGCGGGCTCCCGCCGAGCCCGCGCCGATGCCCGTCGACCCATTGGCCTCTCCCGGCTTCCGGGCAGCCCCTGTCCCTGCGGCGGCTTCAGCGCCCCCCGCGTCGGTGGCTGCCGATCCGTTGGGGCCGTCCCCCTTCGCTCCGGCCGGCCCCACGCCGCCGCCGATGCGACCCGGGCCGATGGCGCCAGCGGCCTCTCCGATTGCCCCCGCCCCTCCGCAGACGGAGGCCACTGACCGCCCGGGCTCGTCGCTCCCTGCGCCCGCCGCCGATCCGGTACGGCCGCCGCTCGCCTCCGCGGAGTCCGCCCCTCTGGCACCGGATGGGGAGCCTGCCTCCGTGCTGCCGCGGTCGGAGCCGGCTGACCGGCCGGCTTCGTTGCATCCGTCGGCTGTTCCCGTGCCCCCCGCTTCGGCGGCCGCTGAACCGCCACGGTGCGCTCCGGCTGGACCCCTGCCGTCGATCCCGGTGCGCACTGATCCACTCGCGTCATCGGCTTCCTCGCCCGCCGCCGTGCTGCCGCAGCCGGTGCCCGTCGCTCCATCGGCGAAGTCGCCAGCGGCCCCGGGCACGCCACCCGGTGCAGGGGGCGGTTCGGTGGCCTCTTCGGACGCCCAGGCCTCGGCCTCCGCCCCCGGGTACGGGCACGCGCCCCTCCCCGTCGGCGCCCCACCACGCCTCGTACCGGAGGAGACCGCCGGGCCCCGCTCAGCGGAGTCAGTCGTTGCTCCCGCGGAGCCTTCCATGGTCGCGGCACCCTCAGGGGCCGCCCGGAGTTCGACTGCGGTGACCGGGCACTGGCCTTCGCTGCTCCCCATCGCCTCCACTGGGCTCCCAGAGCCATCCCCGGCCGCCGTTCCCGGAACCCCGTCCGCCGCCGAGAGCGTGCCGGCGCCAGCTCCAGTAGACCCAGCCCGGCCCACATCGCCGTCAGCCCCGACCCTAGGATCCGCGCCCATGCCGCCGTCGACCCCGACCCTGGGATCCACCCCTACGCCTCCGTCCGGCCAGACTCCCGGAGCCGGGCCGACGCCGCCTCCGTCCGGCCTCCCGTCACCGTCCCTGACAGCCTCCACCGGCAATCCACGGACCCGGCTGGCGGACCCTTCCGGTACCGAGCCCACTGCTCCCAGTCCGAGCCCGGCCCCGGCCTCAGAACCGTCTCCGGCCCCACAAACGGCCCAGGCCACGACGGTCCAGGCTTCCTTGGCGGCCCCGGCCCCGGCGGTCCAGACCTCCCCGGCGGCCCCGGCCCCACAGGCGGCTTCAGCCGTGCAGCCCCCGGTCAGCCCCGACCCCGCTGCTTCCGCCCCCGCTCCTTCCCTCGCCTCGACCGTCAGGCCGGACCCGGCGCCTTCCGTTGCCGCGCACCGAGCCGAGTCGCCCGCTTCGCTCGTGGCCCCGGGCGGCCGGCCTCTGCCCGCCGCCCCGGCATGGCAGCCGCCACTCGCTTCAGCGGAACGTTCTTCCCCGCCCTCCGCCGATCCGGCCGTGCCTGGTGGAACCTCGCCCGCCCCCACTGCGTGGCCGCCCCTGCACGCTGCGGCGGACCGCTCTCCTCAGCCCTCCGCCGATCCGGCCATGGCCGCAGGGCCGACGCCCCTTCCTGTTCCGATGGACGGTTCCCCGCAGCCTTCCGTCGATCCGGCCGTTGCCGCAGGACAGATGTCTCCTCCCGCCGCAGGGCCGCCGGTGCTCTCCACCGCGGACGGTTCCCCCCGACCTCCCTCTGAGACCACTCCTGCCGCGCGGCCCCCGTTGCTCGCTGCGGCGGACGGTTCTCCCCGGCCTTACGCCGATCCGGCCATCCCCGCCGGGGCGACGCCTCCTCCTACTGCGTGGCCCCCGTTGCTTGCTCCGGCGGACGGTTCCCGCCGGCCTTCCGTCGATCAGGTCGTCGCCGGTGTGCCGACATCTCCTCCCACCGCGTGGCCGCCCTTGCTCGCTGCGGCAGACGGTTCCCCCCGGGCTTCCGCCGATGCGGTCGTGCCGGGTGGGGCTTCAGCCGCGGCCACCGCGTGGCCCCCGTTGGCCGGTGCTGTGGCGGGGCCCGGGGTGACGGTGCTCGGTGGGGCCTCGGGGGCTGGGGCTGCGCAGCCGGATTCCGGGGCTGACCTCGGCGGTGGTCCGGCGGGGCCGGGCGAGGGGCTGCCGGGCGGGGACTCCTCGGGGGGTTCTGCCGGGTGGCCCGGGGTGGGGGTTCCGGGAGCGATGGCCGGGTCCGGGTCTTCGGCCGACCCGGCACGGCCGGGCCCGGGGCGTGCGGGCGAGCTGTCCTCCGGAGGGCAGGGCGAGGTCGTGTCGACCGGGCCTTCCGAGGGGGCGCCTTCCGGCCCGGGTGCCATGGGTACGCCCCCCGCCGCCCAGGACGCCGTGGCCCCGTGGCGCGGCGCAGCCGAAACGGGGGAGCGGGCCGCGGCGCCGGGGTCGGGAGACGGCTCCGCCGGTCCCGCGGGTGGGCTTCAGGGCATGCCGACTGCGGGCATGCCCTGGCCGCCGGCCGAGCAGCCGCCTGCCGCGGTGCCACGGCAGAAGGACGGCACCGTCCGGCCCCGCGCGGGAGCGGCCGACCCGCTGGACCATCCCGACCCAGGGGTTGCCGCCGAGGCGGCCTCGGTGGAGAACCTGCTCCGCTGCTGGGTCCGCGAGACCGGACTCGAACAGCCCGCCGGTTCCGTCCTGCGCATCCCCCTCCCCGCTTCGGGCACGGCCCTGCTCGTCGCCATCTGTTACTGGTCGGCCGCCGGCTGGCACCGCTTCGGCCCAGCCCGCATCCAGGGCGTGCCCGCCGACGCCCCCGCCGTGGACGCGGTCACGCTCGCCTCGCTGATCTCCCGTGAAGGCGGGAGCGCCCACGCTGGGGCCGACCTCGTCGGGCGGGTCGCCGACTCGGTGCGCAGGACCGCCGAGTTCATCACCGACCGCCGCCAACGCCCGGCCGCGCCGGGCCCCGTCGCCGCGGACCTGTTCCTCACCGCCGAACAGTCCCTCCTCCTCGGCCACCCGCTGCACCCGACGCCGAAGAGCCGCGAGGGGCTCTCCGAAGCCGAGGTGCGCCGCTACTCACCCGAACTGCACGGCTCCTTCCCCCTGCACTGGGTGGCGGTCGCCCCCGCCGCCCTCGCCAGCGACTCCGCCTGGACCGAGCGCGGCCGGCCCGTCTCCGCCGCCCGGCTCCTGGGCCGGCTCGCACCCGGGCTTCCGGTGCCCGACGGCGCCACCCCCCTTCCCCTTCACCCCTGGCAGGCTCGCGACCTGCTCCAGCGCCCCGCGGTCGCCGCCCTCAGCGACGCGGGACTCCTGCACGACCTGGGCCCGTACGGCGCCCCCTGGTATCCGACCTCCTCCATCCGCACCGTCCACCGGCCCGGCACTCCCGCGATGCTCAAGCTCTCCCTCGGCCTGCGCATCACCAACTCCCGGCGGGAGAACCTCCGCAAGGAACTCCACCGCGGCATCGAGGTGCACCGGCTGCTCCGCACCGGGCTCGCCGAGCGGTGGCAGTCCGCCCACCCCGGCTTCGACATCGTCCGCGATCCCGCATGGGCCGCCGTCGACGCCCCGGACGGTGCACCCGTCCCCGGACTCGACGTCCTGCTCCGTCACAACCCCTTCCGACCGGGCGACGATGCCCTCTGCATCGCCGCACTCACCGCACCCCGCCCGTGGCCCGGGCGGACCACGATGAGCTCCCGGCTCGCCGAGACCGTCTCGCGGCTCGCCGCCACCACCGGACGGACGACCTCCGCCGTCGCCGCCGAGTGGTTCCTGCGTTACCTCGAACACGTCGTCCTGCCGGTCCTCGCCTTCGACGCGCTCGCCGGCATCGCCCTCGAAGCGCACCAGCAGAACACGCTGGTCCTCCTCGACCCGGCCGGCTGGCCGGTCGGCGGCCGCTACCGCGACAACCAGGGCTACTACTTCCGCGCATCCCGCCGCGCGGAACTGGAGCGCCGGCTCCCCGGAATCGGCGCCACGAGCGACACCTTCGTCTCCGACGCCGTGACCGACGAACGCTTCGCCTACTACCTCGGCATCAACAACGTGCTCGGTCTCATCGGGGCCTTCGGATCCCAACGGCTCGCCGACGAAAGCGTCCTGCTGGCCGCCTTCCGTCGTTTCCTCGGCAAGGCCAGGGACCTCGGCCCGCTCCCCGAGCGGCTGCTCGACTCGCCCACCCTGCGCTGCAAGGCGAATCTGCTCACCCGCCTCGGAGGCCTGGACGAGCTCGTCGGCCCCGTCGACACCCAGTCCGTCTACGTCACCATCGCCAACCCCCTTCACGACTGACGCGTCAGCACCGAAACGGAGAAGAGCCCCGATGCCCTCCACCGACTTCCACACCGGCGTGCTCCTCGCCGATATGGCCCGCACCGATGCGGCCTGGAGCGATACGGCCCGCACCGATGTGCTCGGCTCCGAGGCGTACCGCACGCCCCCGCCGCGGCTCAACGCCGAGTCGCTGCCCCGGCTCGCCGAAGCCGATCTGCTCGACTCCCCGGCGGCCTGGGGCGGCGTGACGACGAGGTCCGGTGTCTTCCACCTCGAACCGGTACGGCTCGACCGGGACTTGGACCTGCTCACCGGCTGGATGAACGACCCGCAGGTGGACGCCTATTGGGAACTCGCCGGCCCGGCCGGGGTCACCGCCGCCCACGTATGGGCGCAGCAGGCCGGAGACAGCCGCAGCATCCCGTGCCTCGGCCTCCTCGACGGCACGCCGATGAGCTACTGGGAGATCTACCGGGCCGACCTCGACCCGCTCTCCGCGTACTACCCGGCGCGCCCCCACGACACGGGTATCCACCTGCTCATCGGAGACGGCATGAACCGAGGCCGCGGTCTGGGCACCGCGCTCCTGCGCGCCGTCGCCGACCTGGTGCTCGACAACCGTCCCCGCTGCATGCGCGTCATCGCCGAACCGGACATCCGCAACACCCCCTCCGTATCAGCCTTCCTGAACTCCGGCTTCCGCTGCCCCGCCGAGATCGAACTGCCCGGCAAACGAGCCGCCCTGATGGTCCGCGAACGGGCACTGCGCAATCTCCTCTGAGCACCGCACCGCACCGCACCGCACCGCCGCCCGGCCCCCCGTCCAGCCCGACCCGCCCGTTCCAGTACATCCCTTTACTTCCCGTACCTCTCACCTCGAAAACTCTGCGTCACGCAGGAAAGTTCCCGAACCTGAGGAGTCCCGTGCAGAACTTCCCCGCAGCCCCCGACTCCCCAGGCCCCCACCTCCCGGACTCCGTGCCCCCGTCGCCCCAGCACCCCTGCACGCCGCCCGAACTGAACCGGCTTACCTGGGACTTCGCTGCCCGCCGCCTGCTCGCCAAGATGCTCGGCGAGTTCGCGTACGAGGAGATCATCACCCCGGTCCCCGTTCCCGCCGCCTCCGGTGACGCCTGGACGCTGACCCTCGACGACGGCAGCAGTCTCGGCTTCCGGGCCCGCCGCCGCTCGTACGGCAGCTGGCACGTCACACCCGACACGATCACGCTCACCCCGCAGCCCGGCCCCTCCGGCCCGCCGACCGCGGCCCCGACCGCCTTCGGGGATCCGTACGCCTTCCTCATCCGCGCGCGCACCCTCCTCCGCCTCGACGGCGCCACCCTCGGCCACCTCGTCCGCGAGCTCAGCGCCACGCTCGCGGCCGACGCCCGCATCGACCACACCGCACTCACCGCGGACGTCCTGGCCGACCTCGACTACGCGTCCCTCGAAGGCCACCAGACCGGACACCCCTGGCTCGTCCTCAACAAGGGGCGGATCGGCCTCTCCGCCTCCGACACCGCGGCCTGGGCGCCCGAGGCCCGCACCGCGCAGCGCCTGCCCTGGCTCGCCGCCCACACCTCCCTCGCGCACTACCGGGGCACCGCCGGCCTGGAAGACCCCGCCCGCCTCTACTCGGCCGAGCTCGACCCCGTCACCCGCGCCCTCTTCGACCGGACCCTGCGCGACCGCGGCCTCGACCCGCTCGGCTACCTCTACCTCCCCGTCCACCCCTGGCAGTGGGACGAGGTCCTCCTGCCCCTCTTCGCCCCGGCCCTCGCCGACGGCACCCTGGTCCCGCTCCCCGCGGACCCCGACCTCCGCCTGCCGCAGCAGTCGATCCGCACCTTCCTCAACCTCACCCGCCCCGACCGTCACAGCGTGAAACTGCCGCTCTCCGTCCTCAACACCATGGTCTGGCGCGGCCTGCCCTCGGACCTGGCCCTCGCGGCGCCCGCCGTCACCGCCTGGATCCACTCCCTGCGCGACGGCGACCCCTTCCTCCGCGAGGAATGCGGAGTGGTCCTGCTCGGCGAGGTCGCCTCCGTCACGGTCCGCCACCCCGTCTACGACGCGCTGCCCGAAGTCCCGTACCAGTACAAGGAGCTCCTCGGCGCGATCTGGCGCGAGCCGCTGAGCCGGCACCTCGCCCCCGGCGAGCGGGCCCGCACCCTCTCCTCGCTCCTGCACACCGATCCCCGCGGCCGGTCCTTCACCGCCGAGCTCGTCGCCCGCTCCGGTCTGACCCCCGCGGTCTGGCTCCAGCGGCTCTTCGCCGCCCTGCTGCCGCCGCTGCTCCGCTTCCTCTACCGCTACGGCACCGTGTTCTCCCCGCACGGCGAGAACACCATCGTGATCTTCGACGAGCACGATGTCCCGGTCCGGCTCGCGGTCAAGGACTTCGTGGACGACGTCAACATCAGTGCCGAACCGCTGCCCGAGCTGGCGGACGTGCCCGACGAGGTCCGCGCGGTCCTGCTCACCGAGCCCGCGGACTTCCTGCCCCAGTTCATCCACTCCGGGCTCTTCGTCGGCGTCTTCCGCTACCTGTCCGCGCTCTGCGAGGACCGGCTCGGGGTCCCGGAGGACACGTTCTGGTCCCTCGTACGGGCGGAGATCCTGCGCCACCAGGCCCGCTTCCCGGAGCTCAAGGAGCGCTACGAGCTCTTCGACCTCCTCGGTGAACGCATCGAGCGGCTCTGCCTGAACAGGAACCGGCTCTACGAGGACGGCTACCGCGACCGGCCCGACCGCCCCCACGCCGTGCGGTACGGCACCGCGGCGAACCCCCTCCACCGGCCATGACCGCTCGCCGGTGCGGTCACTGTCGGCGGCGCCCCGTAGGGTTGGCACTGCTATGACGAAGCCCTCCCTCCCCGACCTGCTGCACGCCGCCGTCTCCGCCGTCGGCGGCACGGAGCGGCCCGGCCAGGTGGCCATGGCCGAAGCCGTCGCCGAAGCGATCGACGACAACTCCCACCGCCTCATCCAGGCCGGTACCGGCACGGGCAAGTCCCTCGGCTACCTGGTGCCGGCCCTCGCGCACGGCGAGCGCGTGGTCGTGGCCACGGCGACGCTGGCCCTCCAGCGCCAGCTCGTCGAGCGCGACCTGCCCCGGACGGTGGAGGCGCTGCATCCGCAGCTCCGCCGCCGCCCGCAGTTCGCCATGCTCAAGGGCCGCTCCAACTACCTCTGTCTGCACCGTCTGCACGAGGGCGCGCCGCAGGACGAGGAGGAGGGCCTCTTCGACCAGTTCGAGGCGGCCACCCCGACCAGCAAGCTCGGCCAGGACCTGCTGCGGCTGCGCGACTGGGCGGACGAGACCGAGACGGGCGACCGCGACGACCTCACCCCGGGCGTCTCCGACAAGGCCTGGGCGCAGATCTCCGTCTCCTCCCGCGAATGCCTTGGTGCCACGAAGTGCGCGTACGGCGCGGAGTGCTTCGCGGAGGCCGCCCGCGAGCGGGCCAAGCTCGCGGACGTGGTCGTCACCAACCACGCGCTCCTCGCCATCGATGCCATCGAGGGGGCCCCGGTCCTCCCGCAGCACGAGGTGCTGATCGTCGACGAGGCCCACGAGCTGGTGTCCCGGGTGACCGGCGTCGCCACGGGGGAGCTCACCCCGGGGCAGGTCAACCGCGCCGTCAAGCGCGCGGCGAAGCTGGTCGACGAGAAGACCGCCGACTCCCTGCAGACCGCGTCCGAGACCTTCGAGCGGGTCATGGAGCTGGCCCTCCCCGGCCGCCTCGAGGAGATCCCCGAGGACCTCGGCTACGCGCTGATGGCCCTGCGGGACGCCGCGCGCAGCGTGATCTCGGCGATCGGCACCACGCGGGACAAGTCCGTCCACGACGAGGACGCCGTCCGCAAGCAGGCGCTCGCCGCGGTGGAGAGCGTGCACGGGGTGGCGGAGCGGATCACGCAGGGCTCCGAGTACGACGTGGTCTGGTACGAACGCCACGACCGCTTCGGCGCCACCCTCCGGGTGGCTCCGCTGTCGGTGTCCGGCCTGCTGCGGGAGAAGCTGTTCGCGGAGCGCTCGGTGGTCCTGACCTCGGCGACCCTCAAGCTCGGCGGCGACTTCAACGGGGTGGCGGCGTCGATGGGCCTGTCCCCGGAGGGCGTCGAGGGCGAGGACGTGCCGCAGTGGAAGGGCCTCGACGTCGGCTCGCCCTTCGACTACCCCAAGCAGGGCATCCTCTACGTCGCCAAGCACCTGGCCACCCCCGGCCGCGAGGGCACCCGGGGCGACATGATGGACGAGCTCGCGGAGCTGATCGAGGCTGCGGGCGGCCGCACCCTCGGGCTGTTCTCCTCCATGCGCGGGGCGAAGGCCGCCGCGGAGGAGCTGCGCGGCCGGCTCGAGAACCCGATCCTGCTCCAGGGCGAGGAGACCCTCGGCGAGCTGATCAAGGCCTTCGCCGCGGATCCGAAGACCTGCCTGTTCGGAACCCTGTCGCTGTGGCAGGGCGTGGACGTGCCGGGGCCCAGCTGCCAGTTGGTGATCATGGACAGGATTCCGTTCCCGCGTCCCGACGACCCGCTCATGAGCGCCCGGCAGAAGGCGGTCGAGGAGCACGGCGGGAACGGCTTCATGTCCGTCGCGGCGACGCACGCGGCCCTGCTCATGGCCCAGGGTGCGGGGCGGCTCGTCCGGGCCACCGGAGACAAGGGCGTCGTGGCGGTCCTGGACCCCCGGCTGGCCACGGCCCGGTACGGGAGCTTCCTGCGGGCCACACTGCCGGACTTCTGGTACACCACGGACCGCAATCAGGTCCGTCGCTCGCTGGCCGCGATCGACGCCGCGGCGACGGCCGAGGACAAGTAGAAGGAAGCAGAAGGAAGAGCGAAGGCGGGCAGTGCGAGGGCCCGTCAGACACGAAGCAGCTCCGGGACCGGCGCAGTAGGTCCCGGAGCTGGATGGGGGCGCGGGCAGTCAGAGCCGGCGCAGTACCGCCACGACCTTGCCGAGGATGGTGGCCTCGTCGCCGGGGATCGGCTGGTAGGCGGCGTTGTGCGGGAGCAGCCAGACATGGCCGTCCTCGCGCTTGAAGCGCTTGACCGTGGCCTCGCCGTCGAGCATGGCGGCGACGATGTCGCCGTTCTCCGCGACGGGCTGGCGGCGGACGGTGACCCAGTCGCCGTCACAGATCGCGGCCTCGACCATCGAGTCGCCGACGACCTTGAGGCAGAACAGCTCTCCGTCACCCACGAGCTGGCGGGGGAGGGGGAACACGTCCTCCACCGATTCCTCGGCGAGGATCGGGCCGCCGGCCGCGATCCGGCCGACCAGGGGCACGTACGAGGCCGCGGGCTTGCCCGTGGTGTCCGTGGGCTGCGAGCTGGGCTGGTCGGAGCCGCGCACCTCGTACGCCCGGGGGCGGTGGGGATCGCGGCGCAGGAAGCCCTTGCGCTCCAGGGCCATCAGCTGGTGCGCCACCGAAGACGTGCTGGACAGGCCGACCGCCTGGCCGATCTCCCGCATCGACGGCGGGTAGCCGCGCCGCTGCACCGAGTCGCGAATGACCTCGATGACCCTCCGCTGCCGGTCCGTGAGCCCGGAGCTGTCGGCGCGGATGCCTGGAGGTCGCCCTGGCAGCGAGCGTGCGGGGCGTACGGGCTCCGCCTCCGGGTTCAGGCTTGCGTCATTCATGGCATGCACCGGCTCAAGTCGGCTCTGGGAGCGGTTCTGGGCAGTGATGGTGGCACTGTCTGCGGTGGTGGTCACGTCGTCGGCCCCTCTCGAAATGTTCTCCCTAGCTGGACAACGGTAGTTGCTTTCGAAAGGTTGCGCCAAACACACGTTCGAGTGAAAAATCGGAGATAACCCACCGTGGTCAATTCGCGGGGTGTATGGAACGAGCGCCGGCGGGCCCTCCGGGCCGAACGGGGGTTCGGCTGCGGAGCCACTGCTTACGGTACCCTTCCGGGTCGGGTCGCCACCGTCCGGGTCAGCGCCCAGTGTGGCACCGCAGGGCCTGTTATCCGGCCATCGGACGCCGCGACACGCGGAGCGGTGTAAATCCACCACAACCCAAGATCTAGTGGTTGGATGAGCGCTGCCACCCAGAAGTTGTGGTCCTCGGTCTGCCGGGGCCCTCGACATCGCATATGCTTGTGGCTGCTTCGAGAGCCTCCGATAGAGCTTCGACTCTGCCGTTCAGGGGTCTCACGAGGTGATTCAGTCGTGCCAAGAGGAGGGTGAGGGAACCATGCACTGCCCCTTCTGCAGGCACCCCGACAGCCGTGTCGTCGACAGTCGCACCACCGACGACGGTACGTCGATCCGCAGGCGCCGCCAGTGCCCCGACTGCTCCCGTCGCTTCACGACGGTGGAGACGGCCTCACTGATGGTGATCAAGCGCAGCGGGGTGACCGAACCCTTCAGCCGTACCAAGGTCATCTCGGGCGTGCGCAAGGCGTGCCAGGGACGACCGGTCACCGAGGACGCCCTCGCCAAACTCGGCCAGCGGGTCGAGGAGGCGCTGCGCGCCACCGGGAGCGCCGAGCTGACCACCCACGACGTGGGTCTGGCCATACTCGGCCCCTTGCAGGACCTCGATCTGGTCGCGTACCTCCGGTTCGCGTCCGTTTACAAGGCGTTCGACACACTCGAAGACTTCGAGACCGCCATCGCGGAACTCCGCGTGCCGCGGCCTCACGAAGAGTGCGAGCCCGGTGGGACCGCTCCGGTCCCCGTGCCCGCCTCCGCCGCCGACTGACCGGCCTGCCCGTTTCCCGTCGCATGTGAGGCGTGGAACGGCCGGTGGGTCCGGCGAAGAAGACGTAGATACAAGACACACAGCACCGTGCCGCGGAATAGCGCTGGCACTTTAGGGCGTTTTGCCCGCATTGGGAGGAACGGCATGACAGAGACGGCGAGCAGCTCGGCACGAGGTTCCCGCGCCAAGGGCACCAAGACTGCCAAGAGCGGCCTGCGTATCGAGCGCATCCACACCACCCCGGGCGTGCACCCGTACGACGAGGTGACCTGGGCGCGCCGCGACGTCGTCATGACCAACTGGCGCGACGGCTCGGTGAACTTCGAGCAGTACGGCGTCGAGTTCCCCGACTTCTGGTCGGTGAACGCGGTCAACATCGTCACGAGCAAGTACTTCCGCGGTGCGGTCGGCACCCCGCAGCGCGAGACCGGTCTGAAGCAGCTCATCGACCGGATCGTGAAGACGTACACGAAGGCCGGCGAGGACTTCGACTACTTCACCTCCCCCGCCGACGCGGAGATCTTCGAGCACGAGCTGACCTACGCGCTCCTGCACCAGATCTTCAGCTTCAACTCGCCGGTGTGGTTCAACGTCGGCACGGCCCAGCCGCAGCAGGTCTCCGCCTGCTTCATCCTGGCCGTCGACGACTCCATGGAGTCGATCCTCGACTGGTACAAGGAAGAGGGCATGATCTTCAAGGGCGGCTCCGGCGCCGGCCTGAACCTCTCCCGCATCCGCTCCTCCAAGGAGCTCCTCTCCTCCGGAGGCAACGCCTCCGGTCCGGTCTCCTTCATGCGCGGCGCCGACGCGTCCGCCGGAACGATCAAGTCGGGCGGCGCCACCCGCCGCGCGGCCAAGATGGTCGTCCTGGACGTGGACCACCCGGACGTCGAGGACTTCATCGCCACCAAGGTGAAGGAAGAGGAGAAGATCCGCGCCCTGCGCGACGCGGGCTTCGACATGGACCTGGGCGGCGACGACATCACGTCCGTCCAGTACCAGAACGCCAACAACTCCGTCCGTGTGAACGACGAGTTCATGACGGCCGTCGAGAACGGCACCGAGTTCGGCCTGCGCGCCCGCATGACCGGCGAGGTCATCGAGACGGTCGACGCCAAGTCGCTCTTCCGCAAGCTGGCCGAGGCCGCGTGGGCATGTGCCGACCCGGGCATCCAGTACGACGGTGTGATCAACAACTGGCACACCTGCCCCGAGTCCGGCCGCATCACCGCGTCCAACCCGTGCAGCGAGTACATGCACCTGGACAACACCTCCTGCAACCTCGCCTCGCTGAACCTGATGAAGTTCCTCGACGACGACGGCAAGGGCAACCAGTCCTTCGACGCCGAGCGCTTCTCCAAGGTCGTCGAGCTGGTCATCACCGCGATGGACATCTCCATCTGCTTCGCGGACTTCCCGACGCAGAAGATCGGCGAGAACACCCGCGCCTTCCGCCAGCTGGGCATCGGCTACGCCAACCTCGGCGCCCTGCTGATGGCCACCGGCCACGCGTACGACTCCGACGGCGGCCGCACCCTCGCCGCGTCGATCACCTCGCTGATGACCGGTACCGCGTACAAGCGCTCCGCCGAGCTGGCCGCGATCGTCGGCCCGTACGACGGCTACGCCCGCAACGCCGAGTCGCACAAGCGCGTCATGAAGCAGCACTCCGACGCCAACGCCGTCGCCCCGCGCACCGAGGACCTGGACAACGTCATCTGGGCCGCGGCCACCGAGGCCTGGCAGGACGTGATCCGCCTCGGCGAGAAGAACGGCTTCCGCAACTCGCAGGCCTCCGTCCTCGCGCCGACCGGCACCATCGGTCTCGCGATGTCCTGCGACACCACGGGCGTCGAGCCGGACCTGGCCCTGGTCAAGTTCAAGAAGCTCGTCGGCGGCGGCTCGATGCAGATCGTCAACGGCACCGTTCCGCAGGCCCTGCGCCGCATGGGCTACCCGGAAGAGCAGATCGAGGCGATCGTCGAGCACATCGCTGAGCACGGCGTGGTCGTCGGTGCCCCGGGCCTGAAGCAGGAGCACTACTCGGTCTTCGACTGCGCGATGGGCGAGCGTTCCATCTCCGCGATGGGCCACGTGCGCATGATGGCCGCGATCCAGCCCTGGATCTCCGGCGCGATCTCCAAGACGGTCAACATGCCGGAGACGGCGACCGTCGAGGAGATCGAGGAGATCTACTTCGAGGCCTGGAAGCTGGGCGTCAAGGCGCTCGCGATCTACCGCGACAACTGCAAGGTCGGCCAGCCCCTCTCCGCGAAGAAGAAGGAAGAGGAGAAGGCCGAGGTCACCGAGAAGGCCGAGGAGACCATCCGCACGGCGGTCGAGAAGGTCATCGAGTACCGCCCGGTCCGCAAGCGCCTCCCGAAGGGCCGCCCGGGGATCACCACCTCCTTCACGGTCGGTGGCGCCGAGGGCTACATGACCGCGAACTCCTACCCGGACGACGGTCTCGGCGAGGTCTTCCTGAAGATGTCCAAGCAGGGCTCGACCCTCGCGGGCATGATGGACGCCTTCTCGATCGCCGTCTCGGTCGGCCTGCAGTACGGCGTCCCGCTGGAGACGTACGTCGCGAAGTTCACGAACATGCGCTTCGAGCCGGCCGGCATGACGGACGACCCGGACGTGCGGATGGCGCAGTCGATCGTCGACTACATCTTCCGCCGCGTGGCGCTCGACTTCCTGCCCTTCGAGACCCGCTCGGCCCTCGGCATCCACTCCGCCGAGGAGCGTCAGCGCCACCTGGACACCGGTTCCTACGAGCCCCTCGACGAGGAGCTCGACACGGAGACCCTGACCCCGGCGGCCCCGCTCGCCGCGGTCCAGACCGTCCCGGTCGTCAAGCCGGTCGCGGTCGTCCCGGCCCCGGCCGCCAAGACGGCGCACTCCAACGCCGAACTGGTCGAAATGCAGCTCGGCGTCTCCGCCGACGCCCCGCTGTGCTTCTCCTGCGGTACGAAGATGCAGCGCGCCGGCTCCTGCTACATCTGCGAGGGCTGCGGCTCCACCAGCGGCTGCAGCTGACGAGGCTGAAGGCTGCCACTGAGCAGCCGAACGGGCGGGGACCGGCGTGTGCCGGTCCCCGCTTTTTCGTGCCGTCCCGATTCGTCATGATGACCGTGCAGCGGGGCGCCCCGACAGGGCGTCCCCGAAGATCGTGGCGCGCCGAGCGGGGGACACATGTGGAGCGGTGAAGAACTGGACCTGGACGCCTATCTGGCGCGGATCGGCTGGAGCGGCGGGGAACTCCGGGCGGATCTGGAGACGTTGAAGGCAGTGCACCGGGCGCACACCGGTGCGATCACCTTCGAGAGCCTGGACGTGCTGTTCGGCCGCCCCGTCGGGCTGGACGTCAAGGCGGTCGAGGGCAAGCTCGTGCACGAGCGCCGCGGCGGCTACTGCTACGAGCAGAACACCCTGCTGGCCGCCGCCCTGGAGCGGATCGGCTTCGAGGTCTCCGGGCGCGGCGCCCGCAACCGCTCCCGGGGGGACGCCCTGACCCCGGTGACGCACGCCGTGCTCGTCGTCACCGTCGAGGGGCAACCGTGGCTCTGCGACGCCGGGTTCGGCTGGCAGGGGCCGCGCGAGCCCGTGCCGCTGGCGCGCCCCGGCGCCGAAGTGCGGCAGGGGGAGTGGCTGTTCCGCGTCCGGGAGGAAGCGGACGGGGTCCTCGTGCTGTGCGTTCCGCGCGAGGGCGCCTGGAGGGACCTGTACGCCTTCTCCCCGCAGCCCTACCACCCCGTCGACTACATGGTGCTGAACCACTACAGCTCCTCCCACCCCCGCTCCGCCTTCGTCGGCCGGGTCGTCGTCCAGCGGCAGGGCGACTCCGATCGCCTGGCCCTCGTGGGGCGGGAGCTGTCCCGGCTGCTCCCCGACGGGCGGACCGAGCGGCGGGAGGTGCCGGCCGGGGAGCTGCTCGCCCTGCTCGGGCGGGAGTTCGGCCTTCGGCTGTCCGAGCGGGATGCGGCGGAACTCCTTCGGATGTACCGCGCCGAGGACTGACCCGGGCCCTGCCGGGACCGTACGATGGCGCAGTGCTGGTCAAGTGGATTCGCTGCACGGTGACGGACCGACGCGGGTTCGAGCGCGGGCAGCGCAAATGGGCGGGGCTGCCCGGCGAACCCGGATTCCGGGGGCAGGGCGGCGGCTGGAGCCGGGGCCGGCAGGGGGTGGCGCACGTCTTCACCTTCTGGGAGAGCCGTTCCTTCTACGACTCCTTCATGGCCCGCTCCCACGACCGGCTGGCCGCGTCGCAGAACGGCACCTACACCGACGCGCGGGTCACGCTCTTCGACCACCGCTTCGACGTGAAGACCGGCTTCGAACCGCGCTTCACCGACGCCGACGTCGTCCGGGTCGCCCACACCCGGGTGCGGGAAGGGCGCGTGGACCATTTCGCGCTCATGCAGGAGAAGGTCTGGAATCCGGCCATGGCGGGCTCGCCCGGCATGGTCCGGGGCCTCTTCGGCGAGGCTCCCGGCCGCGAGTTCCTGGTGCTGTCGATGTGGCACGCGGCGGCCGAACACGGCAAGTACCGGCAGGAACGGGTCGAGCGGCTGTCGCTGCGGGCCCAGATCCAGGCCGACGTGGAAGCCCTCACCGGAGACGTCGTCGACCTCGAACCGTCCTGGACGGTGTGACCGGGCGGGTCCGACGACCCGACTGTATGGTCGCAGCCGTGTCCGACCGGCGAGCCCGGTCGGCGTGCCCGGCGGTGGCCGAATAGGGTCGTGGAATGGTTCGACCACGGCGCATCGTCCTTGTCCGGCACGGGGAATCGGAGGGTAATGCCGATGACACGGTGTACGAGCGGGAGCCCGACCACGCCCTGAGGCTGACCCGCACCGGCCGCGAGCAGGCGGCGCAGGCCGGCGTGCGGCTGCGCGAGCTCTTCGGGGACGAGCACGTCAGCGCGTACGTCTCCCCGTACCGCCGCACCCTGCAGACCTTCCGCGAGCTGCGCCTGGACCCGACGCGCGCACGGATGCGCGAGGAGCCGCGGCTGCGCGAACAGGACTGGGGGAACTGGCAGGAGCGGGAGGACGTACGCCTCCAGAAGGCCTACCGCGACGCGTACGGGCACTTCTTCTACCGCTTCGCCCAGGGGGAGTCGGGCGCCGACGTGTACGACCGGGTCGGGGCCTTCCTGGAGAGCCTCTACCGCAGCTTCGAGGCCCCGGACCATCCGGAGAACGTGCTGCTCGTGACGCACGGCCTGACGATGCGGCTCTTCTGCATGCGCTGGTTCCACTGGTCCGTGGCCGAGTTCGAGGCCCTCTCCAACCCGGGGAACGGCGAGTACCGGGTGCTCATGCTGGGCTCCGACGGCCGGTACCGGATGGACCGCCCGTTTGAGCGGTGGACCACACCCGAGCCTTATGACCTGGACGGCTAAAGTGGCGCGGGATGACCTCTGACTCCTCTCCCGAACGGCGCTACGCACGCGCCATGGCCAGCCTCCGGGGGCTGGCCCTGGGTGACGCCCTGGGTTCCCAGTACTTCGTCCCCGTGAACTACCCGCTGCTCAAGCGGCGCGAGCTGCCCGAGGGCAGCGATCCGTGGCAGTGGACCGACGACACCGAGATGGCCTGCTCGGTGGTGGCCGTGCTCGCCGGGCACGGCCGGGTGGACCAGGACGCGCTGGCCGCCTCCTTCGCCGCCCACCACGACTTCGACCGCGGCTACGGACCCGCCGTGAACCGGATGCTGCGCCTGGTCCGCGAGGGCGCGGACTGGCGCACGCTCGCCGCGGAACTGTTCAACGGGCAGGGTTCCTGGGGCAACGGCGCGGCCATGCGGGTCGCCCCGCTGGGCGCCTGGTACGCCGACGACCCGGAACAGGCCACCCACCAGGCGGAGATCTCCGCCTACACCACCCACCAGCACCGCGAAGCGGTGTGCGGCGCGATGGCCGTGGCCGCCGCGGCCGCGCTGGCGGCCGATCCGGCCGGGCCGCCGAAGGCCGCCGACCTGCTGGACGGGGTGATCGCGCTCGTCCCGCGCAGCGCGGTGGGCGCCGGAGTGCGGCGGGCGCGCGACATGCTCGACTACGGCGACGCCACGACCGTCGCCGCCGTACTGGGCTGCGGGCGGCGCACCAGCGCCCACGACACGGTGCCGTTCGCGCTGTGGTCGGCGGCGCGGGGTCTGGACGACTACGAGCGGGCCTTCTGGACCACCGCCCAGGTGGGCGGGGACGTGGACACCACCTGCGCGATCGTCGGCGGGGTGCTGGGTGCCCGTGGGGACGCGGTGCTGCCGCAGGCCTGGCTGGCCCGCACCGAGGCGCTGCCGGCCTGGCTTCCGGAGACGGCGCAGTAGCCGCCGGCGCTGGTGGCCGTCCGCTCTGGTAGCCGCCTGCTCCGATAGCCGTGCGCCTTGATAGCCGCCTGTTCTGGTGGCCGTCCGCCCCCGCCGTTTGTCACGGTCCTGCCACAGGCATCTTTTGAGCCTGTTCAAAACCGTGACCGCCCGGCCTACTCTGTCGGCTTCGCCACCCCCGCCCGACGGCAGGGGAGGCCGACAGGGGAGGGGACCCGATGTCAGCAGGGAACACCGGAGCGGAGAACGCCGGAGCACGGAACACCGGTGCGGAGAGCGCCGGGACGGCAGCCGCGGCGGACGGTGCCGCCGCAGACGCGGCCGCACCCTCCGCGGCCGCACCCTCCGCGCCCGTGCCGCCCGCGCCCGTGCCACCCGCGCCGCCCGGCTGGGAACCCAAGGCCTGGCAGGCCCATCAGGTGCGCAAGGAGCGCGCCGCCTCCGGTGCCTGGTCCCTGGCCCCGCTCGCGTGGGCCGAGGCCGCGCGCCCGGCCGCCGTCGGACCGGTGCCGGCCGTGGTGCTGGGCGCCGCGCTCGCCTCCGGCATCGCCGCCTGCCTGCTCCTCGGCGACGGGCTGGGCCCGGGGCTGCTCCTCGCGGTGGTGCCCGCGCTCGTCGGCGCCCACGCGGCCGCCCGCACGGCCGGCCGCACCCTGCGCCCGTGGACCGCGCTCTGGGCGCTCGGCTGTCTCGCCCTGCTCGCCGTGCCCGCCCTGCGGTCCTCCGCCTGGCCCGCCGTGACGGCCCTGTCCGCGGCCCTCCTGACGGGCGCCCTGGCCCTGCACGGCAGCCGCAGCTGGCCCGGCATCCTGCTCGGTCCGGTCGGCCTCCTGGACTCCGCCGTCCTCGGCGTGCGCTGGGTCTGGACCGGCCTGCGCTCGCGCGGCGAAGGGCGCCGCGAGCGCTTGCTGCCGGTGCTGAAGGCCGTCGTGGTCGCGGTGGTCCTGCTGGCCCCCTTCGGCACCCTGTTCGCCTCCGCCGACGCCGCCTTCGCCGACCTGCTGAGCGGACTGACCCCCGACATCAGCGGCATGGGCGGCCCGGTCCGCTTCCTGCTCTTCGCGGTGGGCCTGCTCGTCGCGGTGGCCGTCGCCCGCGCCGCCGCCGCCCCCTCCCGCTGGGACCGCATCCGGGTGCGCCCCGGGAAGGCGCGCTCGCGGGTGGAGTGGGCCTTTCCGCTCATCGTGCTGAACCTGCTCTTCGCCGCCTTCAACGCCGTCCAGCTCGCCGTCCTCTTCGGCGGGTACCGCAAGGTCCTGGAAGCCACCGGCCTCACCTACGCCGCCTACGCGCGCCAGGGCTTCTGGCAGCTGCTCTGGGCCACCCTGCTCACCCTCGCCGTCATCGCGCTGGCCCTGCGCTGGG
Organism: Streptomyces sp. NPDC051563; assembly: GCF_044454225.1. Taxonomy (NCBI): domain Bacteria; kingdom Bacillati; phylum Actinomycetota; class Actinomycetes; order Kitasatosporales; family Streptomycetaceae; genus Streptomyces; species Streptomyces sp. NPDC051563. The sequence goes on along the minus strand of NZ_JBITDL010000007.1, from coordinate 189,623 downwards.
CCCCGCGCGGCGGAGCCGCAGACCGCAGGCTCGTGCGCATCGTCCTCGGCACGCTCTGCGCGCTCACCCTCGTGGTCGTCGCCTCGGCGCTCCGCCGCATGGACCTGTACGTGGACGCGTACGGGCTGACCAGGCTGCGGCTGTCGGTCGCCGGCGTGGAGCTGTGGCTCGGGCTGGTCATCGTACTGATCATGGTCGGCGGGCTGTTCGGCGCGCGATGGCTGCCCCGCGCGGTGGCGGGGAGCGCCGTGGCGGCTGTCCTGGCCTTCGGGCTGATGTCCCCGGACGGGGTGATCGCGGAGGGCAACGTCACGCGGTACGAGCAGGACGGCAAGATCGACCTGGCCTACTTCCAGTCGCTGTCGGCGGACGCGGTTCCCGCCCTGGACCGGCTGCCCGAGCCCCAGCGCTCCTGCGCCCTGCGCGGGATCGCCCGGGAGCTGGCGGCGGCGGGCCGGAAGCCCTGGTACGCGACGAGCCTGGGGGAGCGCCGGGCCCGGGAGATCCTCGGCGAGCGCGGGGTTGGCGCCTCGTACGAGCAGTGCCGGAGCCTGGGGACCTTCTCCAGCCGCATCGAGTACTAGGCCGCTGCGTACCAGGCCGGCGCGTGCGAGGCCGCTGCGTACGAGGCCCTGAGGGCGGGGCGAAGGCGAGTGTGTAGGCGCTGATCACCCAGGACAGGTCGGTGGTGGAGATGGCCAGGTCGGTCTGGATGTGCGGGAGCGCGATGTTCACGCTCGTCGCGTCGAGGACGACCATGAGCTGAACGCATTCACGTTCACGGCGGTTCCACGGTGGGGGAGCAGTCTTAGGGAACGCAAGCGTTCCCTAAGACTGAAAATACGTGCGGTGGACGTATGAGCCCGGTCGGAGGTGACGGGAGTGGTGGGTTCGCGCCGGGCGGCGGCCCCGGGGCGCAGGCGCGGACCCGAACTCGAACGGGCGATTCTCGACGCCGCGTTGGAGCAGTTGAGTGCCGCGGGATGGAGCGCCCTCACGATGGAGGGCGTCGCCTCGGGAGCGCAGACGGGCAAGGCCGCGCTGTACCGGCGCTGGCCCTCGAAGGTGGACCTGGTGGCCGAGGTGCTGGGGCGGCGGCTGCCGCCGCTCGGACGGATTCCGGACCTGGAGTCGGCGCGCGAGGACCTGTACGCGGTGTGCGTGCGGATGCGGGACGTCATGCGTTCGCGGGCCGGGCAGGCGTTGAGGGCGGTGCTTCACGAATGCGATCACGCCCATGCGGAGCGGTTCCGCGACCTGGTCCGGGCCGGACTGTACGAACCGGCGCACAGGCCTGATCGGTGAGCTGGTGAGCCTCGGAATCGAGCGGGGTGACGTCCGTCCGGATGCGGGGGGTGCGCTTCTCGTCGAGGTCGTTCCGGCGCTGATGATGTACCGCGCGAAGGTGTGCGGGAGCGAAGGGGTGGACGCGGAGATCGCCGAGATGGCCGACGGGGTGATGGTGCCGCTGCTCCGGGTGTGAGACGGGGCGGGGTGGGCGGCACGGCGCGGAGGTGGCCGGAGTGCGACGGGCGGGGGCGGCGGCGCGGCCGGGAGGGGGCGGGGTGTGCAGGCGGCCCGGGGCGGCGTAACCTTGCTGGCGCCATGCCGTACGAAGCACCCACTCACACCGTCGAACGCTCCCTCCGGGCGACCACCGGCGCCAAGGTCATCGCCGGGGTCGACGAAGTCGGACGAGGGGCCTGGGCCGGTCCCGTCACCGTCTGCGCGGCGATCACCGGTCTGCGCCGGCCGCCCGCGGGACTCACCGACTCCAAACTGCTCACCGCCAAGCGCCGTGACGCGCTCGTCGGCGTCCTGGAGGACTGGGTGACGGCCTACGCCCTGGGCCACTCGTCCCCCGAGGAGATCGACGAGCTCGGGATGACCGCCGCCCTGCGCCTCGCCGCGGTACGCGCCCTGGAGGCGCTGCCCGTGCGGCCCGACGCGGTGATACTCGACGGCAAGCACGACTACCTCGGTGCGCCCTGGCAGGTCCGGACGGTGATCAAGGGCGACCAGTCCTGCGTCGCCGTCGCCGCGGCCTCGGTGATCGCCAAGGTCCGGCGCGACCGGATGATGGCCGAAATCGGCGAACAGGGCGGCGGGATCAAGGAGTTCGCTTTCGCCGCCAACGCCGGATACCCCTCGCCCGTGCACCGGGCCGCACTGGAGGAGCAGGGTCCGACGGCGTACCACCGGCTCTCCTGGTCCTACCTCGACGCGCTGCCCCGCTGGAGCCACCTCAAGAAGGTGCGCCGCAGCGAGGAAGCGATGGAACTGGAAAACGGAGGCCAACTCGGCTTCGATTTCTGATCGCACGCACGTGCCACCAACCGGTACGTTTCGCACCGGTGTTTGATAGATGTCAGCTCATGCCTCTCACCCCCGCCCCCGAGGAGCCTCAGATTCACGAGAGTGCCCAGGGTCCCCGCGTCACGCCGGCCGCGAGCCGCACCGCGCAGACCCCCCGCCCCGTACCCGGTCCCCGTCCCGCCCCCAGGCCCGCGCCGCCGGCACCGCCCGCGCCGCGCAAGCCGCAGGCCGCCCGCGTTCCCGCGGCCTCCACCACCCCCTCGGTCTCGGCATCGGTCCCGCAGGTCCAGCTGATCCCGGCATCCGCCGAGGGTGCGCTGGACGCGGCCGAAGAGGCCGTGGACCTGCTGCTCGACACCGGGCGGGCGCCCGGTGACATCCTGGTGCTCACCACCGGCGACCCGCACCCGTGGGCCGCGCACGAGCTGTCCTTCGGCGAGGCCGCGTACTGGGCCCTGCACGATGCCGGGGACGACGTCTTCTACGCCGACGCCGCGCAGGTGAAGCGCGCCGCCGGCCGTCCCGTCGTGGTCTTCGCGGCCAACGGCGGATCCGTCGACGCGGCCACCGGAGCCCTGCCGGTCGCCCTCGCGCGAGCCGGTGCGCTCCTGATCGTGTGCGGCGAGCCGCAGCAGATCAACTCCGTGCTGGGGGCGGGCGTCTGACGCCCCGTACTCCGTCACGGTCGAGGGGCGGGGCGGGCCGGTGGCCGGCCCTGCCGAAGTCCGAGGCCTGACCAGCCGTACGCCCGTTCCGGGTGTACGGCCGTTGGCCGTTCCCGGGTACGAGGCCCTGCGCGCTCCGTGCGCGGGGGCCCGGGGTTCGGCAGAGGCGGCTCAGCGCGCCGCGGTGCGGCGCAGGGCCTCCGCGGCTCCGCCACCGCTGCGCAGGGAGAGCGGGGCGAACTCGGACGGCGCATCGCCGAGGCGCTCGGGCCGGGACTCCGAGCTGGGGCTCCGGCCGCCGCGGCCCTCGCCCAGCACCTGCCAGCCGCCCCGGGTCAGCGTGATGTAGGCGCCGCAGCGCAGCCCGTGCAGGGTGCAGGCGTCCCGCAGCCCCCACATCCAGGCCCCGTCCTCCTCGGTCCAGCGCTCGTCCCCGTCGCGGCAGAACAGCAGCACGGCGGTCCGTACCGGGGTCCGCCGCCGCAGGTCGTGCGGAATGACCCGGCGCAGCCGGGAGAGCAGGGCGTTGCGGTACTCCCAGCCGTCGGCGGTGGTGGAGCGCTGCACGAAGGAGGCGCTGGCCACGAGCCGCTCCTCGGGCCCCAGCACGGCGATCACCGCCGTGGACGAGACGGGGCCGTGCCGTGAGTGCAGTCCGCTGACGACCTCGCGCGGGTTGCGCAGCAGGGGGACGCCCGACGCCGTCCACTCGGAGGGTTCCAGCAGTCTGCCGTGCCGGCTGGCGCCGCCGGTGGCCGTTCTCAGGGACGTGGTCGAGGGCGGGGCGAATCCGAAGGTCACGGTCCTCCCTTCGGGTACACGCCCGCGTACGGGCACAGCTGGAGTGCGGGCGCGCCGCGGCACGGCCCAGGGAGGCGCCGTCGAGCCGAACGGGAGCAAGACAATTCTCGCGTGGCCCGTGAGCATGCGGCAACGAGCAATTGGAGCCGCCGACCGGAATTCGCCGGTATGCCGTTCATATCCTTGCCCCGCCACGCCGAGGATGACGCATTCGGACGCTGCCGGAACGCGGGCACCAGCGGAAACACCCCCGCGGAGGCCGGTCCGGCGCGGCGGCCGCGCGGCCGGGCGGACGGCGGGGCGGACGGCTCGTGGGCCCGGTGTCACGCTGGGTGAATTGGCCGATTGTCCTAGGCATCGGGTTGCATGGGGGCATGGACAACCTGGAGCTCCGCGCTGAAGCCGATGCCATCCTCGCTGAGCTGGTCGGTGCCCCGGGGGGTTCGGCCCGGCTCCGTGAGGACCAGTGGCAGGCGGTGTCCGCCCTCGTGGAGGAGCGCCGGCGGGCGCTGGTGGTGCAGCGCACGGGGTGGGGCAAGTCGGCGGTGTACTTCGTGGCCACCGCCCTGCTGCGCCGCCGCGGGGCGGGCCCCACGGTGATCATCTCGCCGCTCCTCGCGCTGATGCGCAACCAGGTCGACGCGGCGGCGCGGGCCGGAATCCGGGCACGGACGATCAACTCGGCCAACCCGGAGGAATGGGAGACGATCTACGGGGAGGTCGAGCGGGGCGAGACCGACGTCCTCCTCGTGAGTCCCGAGCGCCTGAACTCGGTGGACTTCCGCGAGCAGGTGCTCCCCAAGCTCGCGGCCACGACCGGCCTCCTGGTGGTCGACGAGGCCCACTGCATCTCCGACTGGGGCCACGACTTCCGCCCCGACTACCGCCGGCTGCGCACCATGCTCGCCGAGCTGGCCCCCGGCGTGCCCGTGCTCGCCACCACCGCCACGGCCAACGCCCGGGTCACGGCGGATGTGGCCGAGCAGCTGGGCACGGGAGGCGGGGGCGCCCTGGTCCTGCGCGGCCCGCTGGACCGGGAGAGCCTGCGGCTGGGCGTGCTGGAGCTGCCGAACGCCGCGCACCGGCTGGCCTGGCTGGGGGAGCGGCTGGGGGACCTGCCCGGCTCGGGCATCATCTACACGCTGACGGTGGCGGCCGCGGAGGAGGTCGCCGCGTTCCTGCGCCAGCGCGGCTATCCGGTGGCTTCGTACACGGGCAAGACGGAGAACGCCGACCGGCTGCAGGCCGAGGAGGACCTGCTCGCCAACCGGGTGAAGGCCCTGGTGGCGACCTCCGCCCTGGGCATGGGCTTCGACAAGCCGGACCTCGGATTCGTGGTGCACCTGGGCTCCCCCTCGTCCCCGATCGCCTACTACCAGCAGGTGGGACGTGCGGGGCGCGGCGTGGACCACGCCGACGTGCTGCTGCTGCCCGGGCGCGAGGACGAGGCCATCTGGGCGTACTTCGCCTCCGTCGGCTTCCCTCCCGAGGAGCAGGTCCGGCGGACCCTGGACGTGCTGGAGCAGGCGGGCCGCCCGTTGTCGCTGCCCGCGCTGGAGCCGCTGGTGGATCTTCGGAGGTCCCGGCTGGAGACGATGCTCAAGGTCCTGGACGTGGACGGCGCGGTCAAGCGCGTGAAGGGCGGCTGGACCTCCACCGGACAGCCCTGGGCCTACGACGCCCAGCGGTACGAATGGGTGGCCCGGCAGCGGCAGGCCGAGCAGCAGGCCATGCGCGACTACGTGACCACCACGGGCTGCCGCATGGAGTTCCTGCAGCGGCAGCTCGACGACGAGAAGGCGACCCCCTGCGGCCGCTGCGACTCCTGCGCCGGTCCCTGGCTCGACCCGGCGGTGTCCCACGGCGCCCTCGACGCGGCGACCGGCGAGCTGGACCGGCCGGGCGTCGAGGTCGAACCCCGCCGCATGTGGCCCTCGGGCATGCCCGCGGTCGGCGTCGACCTCAAGGGCCGCATCCCCGTCGGCCAGCAGGCGGCCACGGGACGCGCGCTGGGACGGCTGTCGGACATCGGCTGGGGCAACCGGCTGCGCCCGCTCCTGGCGGAGCAGGCCACGGACGGCCCGGTTCCCGACGACGTGCTGGCGGCCGTGGTGACGGTCGTGGCCGACTGGGCCCGTTCGCCGGGCGGCTGGGCCGGCGGCGCGACGGCCCGGCCCGTGGGGATCGTGGCCATGCCCTCCCGCTCCCGCCCGCAGCTGGTGGGATCGCTCGCCGAGGGCCTGGCCCGGGTCGGCCGGCTCCCGCTGCTGGGCAGCCTCGCCTACACCCCGCAGGCCGGCGAGTACGGCGCACACCGCAGCAACTCCGCCCAGCGGCTGCGCGCCCTGGCCGCCTCCTTCGCCGTGCCCGCCGAACTCGCCGCCGCCCTGGCCGCCAACCCCGGACCGGTCCTGCTCGTCGACGACTACGCCGATTCCGGCTGGACCCTCGCCGTGGGCGCACGCCTCCTGCGCCAGAGCGGCGCCGACCAGGTGCTCCCCCTGACGCTCGCCCTGGCGGGCTGACGGCGGCGCCCGCAGCGCTCGTAGGCCCGGACCTGCCGGGCGGCCACCCCCGGCCGCCGGGCAGGTGGACGGCCCATTGACGGGGGAGTGCGTGGCTCACATCGTGACGCCGGGGGCCGCCGCTGCCGCCCCCTCCTCGCCCGACACGGAGCCGACCGGATCCGCACGGTCGTCTTCGCCACGGAGTCCTCCGTCGACCAGGCGAAGGCGGCCGGCATCCACGTGCACTCGCTGCTGTCGAAGCCCTCCGCCACCCGCGTCGTCGAGCTCAAGCAGGCCTGCTACGGCGGGACCGCGGCCCTGCAGTTCGCCGTCGGGCTCGTCCACCGCGATCCCTCGCAGCAAGTCCTCGTGATCGCGAGCGACGTCTCGAAGTACGAGCTGGACCAGCCGGGCGAGGCCACCCAGGGGGCCGCGGCGGTGGCCATGCTGATCAGCGCGGATCCCGCGCTGGTGCGCATCGAGGACACCTCCGGGGTGTTCACCGCCGACAGCATGGACTTCTGGCGCCCGAACTACCTCACCACCGCCCTGGTCGACGGGAAGGAGTCCGTCTCGGCGTACCTGCAGGCGATGGACGGTGCGTGGAAGGACTACACCGAGCAGGGCGGCCGGGCTTTCGAGGAGTTCGCGGCCTTCTGCTACCACCAGCCGTTCACGAAGATGGCCCATAAGGCGCACCGCGCCCTCCTCGAAAGCTGCGGGCGGGAGGTCGACGAGGCCGAGGCCGTCCGGGCCATCGGACGGAGGACGGCCTGCAACGAGGAGATCGGCAACAGCTACACCGCATCCGTGTACCTCGCGCTGGCCGCGCTGCTCGACACCTCCGACGATCTGACCGGCCGGGCCATCGGCCTGCTCAGCTACGGATCCGGCAGCGTCGCCGAGTTCTTCGCTGCGGTCCGCGTCCCGGGCTACCGGTCCCAGCTGCGGTCCGGGCAGCACCGTGAGGCGATCTCGCGGCGCCGGGAGATCGGCTACCCCGACTACCGGGAACGCCACGAGCAGGCCTTCCCGGTCGATGGCGGCGACCATCCCGCGCCGAAGGAGACCACCGGGCCGTACCGGCTGGCCGGGCTGTTCGGGCACAAGAGGGTCTACGAGCCGCGCTAGGGCGCGGCGCTGTCCTGTGCCGGCGGCGGCGCGTTGTGCGGCGCCGGCGGCATGGTGCTGTCGGCGGCAAGGTGCCGCGGGTTATCCACAGGGGTTTCCGGATCCGGGCGGACACGGGACCTTCGGGACATGACGAACAACAACCACGAAGCGGTACACGGTCCGTCCGATCCCTCGTCGACCTCCTCGACCTCCTCGACCTCGCACTCCTCGTCCAGCGGTCTGTCCGGCGGTGTCGACGCGTCCCGGATCACCCTGCGCAGCCCGGCCGAACTGGCCGACGCGCTGCCCTACATGCTCGGTTTCCATCCGACCGACTCCCTCGTCATGGTCGCCGTCCACGGGGAGGCCGGCCGGTTCGGCGGCCGGCTCCGGGTGGGCATTCCCGCGGCTCCCGAGGAATGGGAGGACACCGCCCGGCAGGTCGCCGACTGTCTGATCCGCGGCAGCGTGCGGCGAGGTGCCAGGCCCGACGGCATCATCGTCTTCCTCTGCCGGGACCCGCAGCGCGGCGGGAGCGCGCAGCGGGTGATGACCGCGCTGCGCCCGCTCGCCCAGCGGATCCGGCTGGCCTGCGGGGCCCTGGACGTGCCCGTACTGGAGGCCCTGTGCCTGTCCGCCGGGCGGTACTGGTCCTACTGCTGCCCGGACGAGCGGTGCTGTCCCGCCGAGGGCACGGCACTGGCCGCGCCGGGCACGTCGGTGATGGCGGCCGCGGCCACCTTCGCGGGGCTCCAGGTCCGCGGGTCCCTCCGGGAGATCGAGCGCAGGCTGACCCCGCTGCGCGGGAGGGTGGCCGGCGAGATGGAGGAGGCCCTGGACCGGGCGGCCGTCGCGCTGGTCCCGAAGATCCTCGACGGGACCACCCGGGAGGAGGTGGGGGCCGAGACCGTTCTGCTCGCCCGCGCGCTCATCCAGCGCATGACGCTGGCACCGCCCACCGAAGGCGGCTCCGGGGCCGATGCCTGGGACGACGGCCTCCTGGGCCACGACGAGGCCGCCTCGTTGATCCTCGGGCTCCAGGACCGCGAGATCCGCGACATCGCCGCCGAGTGGATGGAGGGCGAGGAGGCGGCCCCCGCCCTGCGGCTCTGGCGAGCACTCGCCCGGCGCTGTGTCGGGGCCTACGGGGAACACGCGGCGGCTCCCCTCACCCTGGCGGGCTGGGTCTCCTGGTCCACCGGGGACGAGCCGACGGCCAGGATCGCCCTCGGGCTGGCACTGCGGGCCGACGACGGCTACCGCTTCGCGCAGCTGCTCCACCATGCGTGCAACGAGGGGATCGACCCGGAGGGGCTGCGGGAGTGCCTGCGGGAGGAGCGCCGGCGCCGGGAGCCGCGCCGGGGACGCCTGCCCGCAGGATCCCGCCGGGCGGACTCCGCCACCGGGCCGCCGGGCAGGCCGGGCCGGGGGATCGACCGCCAGGGCAGGACGAGCGGCCGCCGCGGGTCCGGCAGCACCGCGGGGAGCGAGCAGTGATGCGCGGGTGGAGCGGGGACGGCACGGCCGCGGGGAGCGGCGGGGGCGTGGTCCGGGTGGTGAGGCCGGGTCCGGGGCGGGTGGCGAGCCCGGGTGCGGGCCGGGCCGTGGACCGCAGGCTGGCTCGGGTGCGGGGCCGGGGCGGAGGAGGCTGGGTGGGCCGGGGCCGGGGCCGGGGCTGGGGTTGGGGTCGGGCCGGAGGCTTTCGTGTGGGCCCGGTGCGGGGCCGGCCCGGAGGGGGCTGCGGCGGCGGGCTTCGCGGCTGGTTCCGCGGTGTGGGCGGAGGCGGCTGTGCGGGTCGGCTCCGGGGGCGGGGCGAGGCCTGGGGATCCGTGCTCCGGGGGTGGTTGTGGGCCGGGGCGGGCGCGGTCCTGCGGCGGGTGCCGCCGCGGAGGCCGGTGCTCCGCCGGGCGCAGCCACCGCCGGGGCCCGTGACCCGGGCGGGGGCGAGGACGTTGCGCTGGGGGGTGGTGGGGATCCGGCCGCGCCGCCGCCCAGCCGATCCACCCGGAGCGCAGACAAGGCGACCCATGTCTCACCCCGTACCCCCTGCCCGCGTAGCCCCCGCCCTCGGCGCCCCCACCCGCCGGGCCGACCTGCCGCCCGTGCACGGCGCCGTCATCTGTGTCTCCGCGCCGTGCCTGGTCATCTCGCCCGAGCACGGCCAGCTCACCGGGAGGGGGGTCGACGGGATCTACCGGGCCGGGCTGCGGTTGCTGTCCCGCTGCGTGCTGCGCGTCGCGGGCCGGGACCCGGTCGCCGTACAGGGGCGCAGCCTCGGCGCCGACCGGGCCTCCTTCACCGCGACCGTCCGGACCGGAGCGGAGCCCGGGCCCGACCCCGACGTCGGAGTCGAGCGGATCCGGCACGCCGACGGCACCGAGCGGATCACCCTGCGCAGCTTCGCCGGCCGGCTCCTGCGGATCCCGGTGGAGGTCTCGCTCGGCACCGACCTGGCGGAGCTGGCCGACGTGGCCGCCGGCCGGGCCGGGCCGGAGCTGCCCGCGGCGGTGCACGCCGCCGGGCTGCGGTGGACCGACGGCGACGCCCAGGCCGTCACCGCGGCCGAGCCGCCTCCGGACGACGCACTGGCCTCGGCGGGGCTGCTGCGCTGGCAGCTCGAACTGCGCCCCGGCGAGTCGCGCACCATCGAGCTGCGGACCACCCGGGACCGGGGCGCGCGTGCCCCCGCCGGACAGGTGGCCAATCCGCTGTCCGACGACGCCCGCGCGGAGGGCGACGACCCGCGGGCCGAGGCGTGGCTGCGCACGAGCGTGCAGGACCTGGGCGCCCTGCTGCTCAGGGACCCGAAGCAGCCGGCCGACGGGTACGCGGCGGCCGGAGTGCCGTGGAGGCTCGGGCTGGCCCCGGCGGAGTCCCTGTGGGCCGCCCGCATGGCGCTCCCGCTCGGCACCGGACTGGCCGCCGCGACCCTGCGCGTCCTGGCCCGGACCCAGACCGGGGGGCGGGGCGCCGGCGCGGGGAAGATCCCCGGGCCGCTCCGGGGAGCGGGGCCGCAGCTGCCCCCGGGGTGCACCGGGACCGAGGCGACGCTCGCCTTCCCCGCGGTGCTCGCCGAAGCCCGGCTCTGGGGAATGCCCGAGGCGGAGGTGGCCCAGCTGCTCCCCGCAGCCGAGGGGTGCCTGGAGTGGCTCCGGGCCGCCTTCGGGGAGGACGGCTTCCTGGCCGATCCCGATCCGGGACCCCGGCGCTGTGAAACCCAGGCCCACGCCCACCGGGCCCTGCTCCTCGGGGCCGACCTGCTCGCGGGGTGCGGCAGGCCCGGAGCCGAGGAGTGGCGGGACCGGGCGGCCGGGCTGCGGGAGCGGTTCGCAGCCCGCTTCTGGGTCGACGGCCCGGACGGCGGGCGGCCCGCGGCGGCACTGCATCCCGACGGGCGGCCCCTGCCCCGGCTGACGGGGGCCGCCGCCCACCTGCTCGACACCGGGCTGCTCGGCGGCGGCCGGCTCGCGCCCGGGCTGCTCGACCGGGTCCGTACCGAGCAGCTGGCCCGGCTGCTGGGAGCCCCCGCCATGGATTCCGGCTGGGGGCTGCGCAGCATGGCGCTCCGTGAGCCGGGGCACAACCCGTTCGGGTACCGCTCGGGCGCGGTACGGCCGTACGAGAGCGCGGTCGCCATGGCCGGCCTGGCCCAGGCGGGCTTCGAGAAGGAGGCCACCGGGCTGCTCATGGGCCTGCTGGACGCGGCGGAGTGCTTTGGGTACCGCCTCCCGGAGATGTACGCGGCCGAGCAGCGCACCGCGGGCAGCGCTCCGCTTCCGCATCCGGCGGCCTGCCGGCCGGCGGCCGTCGCGGCGGCGGCGGGGATCCACGTACTGACAGCGCTGGCCGGCATCCGCCCGGACGCCCCCGCCGGCACGGTCGCCGTCGTACCGCTCCCCGGTGCTCCGCTCGGCGGGCTCCGCCTCTCCGGGCTGCGGGTTTCGGGGGAACCCTTCGCCGTCCGGGTCAGCCGGCTGGGCCTGGGCATGGTGGAGGAGGCCGCCGATGCGCTTCAACTGGGCGGTTAGGCGTCGCCCTGCCGATCGGGCCGGAGCGTCCGGTTCCCGGGTCCGGAGATCCGCAAAGCTCTGTTTATCGTCAGGCAGACGACTATGATCGCGGCATGTCGCCCTACGACCCGTCGGCCTTTCCGCCCTTCGCCGTCACCGTCGACCTGGTCGTGCTCACCGTGCGGCGCCATGCGCTCTGCGCGCTGGTCATCCGACGGGGTGAGCAGCCGTTCCAGGGCCGCTGGGCGCTGCCCGGCGGCTTCGTGCGCGGGGACGAGGACCTCTCGGCCGCCGCCGCCCGCGAGCTCTCCGAGGAGACCGGCCTCTGCGCCCACGACCCGGCCGCTCCGGACGTGGGCAACGGCGCACACCTCGAACAGCTGGCTACCTACGGTGATCCGAAGCGGGATCCGCGCATGCGCGTGGTCAGCGTCGCGCATCTGGTGCTGGCTCCGGACCTGCCCGCCCCGCGGGCCGGCGGCGATGCCAACAGCGCGCGCTGGGCCCCCGTCGACGAGCTCCTCTCCACGGACGGCCAGACCGGCGCCGGGCTCGCCTTCGACCACGAGCAGATCCTCGCCGACGGGGTCGAGCGGGCCCGCTCGAAGATCGAGTACTCCTCGCTGGCCACGGCCTTCTGCCCGCCCGAGTTCACCGTGGGCGAGCTGCGCCGGGTCTACGAAGCGGTCTGGGGGGTCGCCCTCGACCCGCGCAACTTCCACCGCAAGGTCACCGGCACCCCGGGGTTCCTGGTGCCCGCCGGAGGCACGACGACACGTCAGGGCGGCCGTCCCGCCCAGCTGTTCCGGGCCGGAGGGGCGACCCTGCTCAACCCGCCGATGCTGCGCCCGGAAGTCTGACGCACGGGCGCCCCGCACCAGCTCCGGGGCGCCGGCCGGGCCGACGGCCCGGCCGGTGTCCGGGCAGGCGCGGCCACGGGCAACGGCTCCGGCGCCGACACGGGCGAGATGTATGCCGCCCTACGTCGTAAATCGGACATATCGCGTTATCTTGTTAGCGGTATTCACCCTGCCGCAGAGCGGTCTCACCCCCCGCGAGAGAAGCGATGCTCCAGGCCATCGGACTCACCAGCACCCCCCGCCGAAACCAGCCGCCCCTCGTGGACGACCTCACCTTCGAGGCCCGCCCCGGGAGCGTGACCGCCCTGCTCGGCGAGCCCGGATCGGGCAAGACCACCGCGCTGCGGCTCATGCTCGAACTCGAACCGGGCCGCGGAGTCACCTACTTCCGCGGGCGCCCCCTGCACCGGATCCCGCATCCGGGCCGCGAGGTCGGCGTGCTCCTCGGCGATCTCCCCGGCAACCCCTCGCGCACCGTGCGCGGCCAGCTGCGGATGCTCTGCGCCGCCGCAGGCGTGCCGGCCGCGCGGGCCGACACCATGCTGGAGGTCGTCGGCGTCGCGGGACTGCGCGACCAGCGGCTCGGCTCGCTCTCGCTCGGCATGGAGCGCAGGGTCGCGCTGGCCGCCGCCCTGCTCGCCGACCCCTGCACGCTCCTCCTCGACGAGCCCGCCGCCGGCCTCTCGCCCCGTGAACGGAGCTGGCTGCACGGGCTGCTGCGTGGCCATGCCTCCCTCGGCGGCGCGGTGCTCTTCACCACCGACGACGCGAAGGAGGCCGCCCGCAGCGCGGACCGGGTCGTGAGCATCGAGGCGGGCCGGCTCGTCGCCGACCAGGACGCCGTCGAGTTCGCCCGGACGCGGCTGCGGCCCCGGGTCGCCGTGCGCACCCCGCACGCCGCCCGGCTGGCCGACGTACTGGGCCGGGAGGCGCGGGCCGCCCAGCGCACGGTGGAGATCGTGGAGGAGAGCGGCAGCCGGCTGTCCGTCTACGGCAGCAACTGCGCGGAGGTCGGCGAGGCCGCCTTCCGCAACGGCGTGCTCGTCCACCAACTCGCCGACGAGACCGGCGACGCGGGAGCACAGCCGTCGCTGCCGCGCGCCCGGGACCGCGCCGGATCCGGGACCGCGACCCCGGCCGCCGACGGAACGCCGGCCGCGTCCGGAGCGGGCGGCGGCGACCGGCCCGGCTCCGCGGGATCCAACGGCTCCGCGCGATCCACCGGCTCCGCCCGCTCCGCCCGATCGGGCCGGCCCGCCTCGTCGGTGCGCCGGCTCGGCGGCCCGGTGCGGCCCCTGCGCTACGAGCTGCACCGGGTCTTCGGCACCGCCACCCCCGTGCTCACCGCCGCCTTCGTCGTCGCCGTGTCCGTCGTCACCGCGCTGGTGCTGGCCCGGGCCGGTCACACCCCGCAGAACCGGTTGCTCGCCGCCTGGCCGGAGTTGCTCCCGCTGCCGCCCGCCGCGCTCGGGGCCGGACTGCTCGGATCCCTGGCCTTCGGCGAGGAGTACCGCTACCCCGCGCTCGCCGCCGACCGCGGCACCGTCCCTCGCCGGCTCGGGCTGCTCACGGCGAAGCTCGGCGTCAGCGCCGCCCTGGCGCTGCTGCTCGGCGCCCTCGCGGTGACCGCCGATGCCGCCGCCCTGACCTTGGTGTTCGGCAGCGGGCCGCTCCGTACGCCCGCGGAATGGGTCTCCCCGGGCGCGAGTTGGGCAGGGCTGCTCATCGGCTGCGCCTGGTCCGGGGTGCTGGCCTCCGGTGTCTTCCGGTCCGCCGCCGCCGGCCTGGCCGCGGTGCTCGCCGTACCGGTCATGGTCGTACCGCTGGTGCGCAAGGCCCTTGACGGCCCGTCCGCGTACCCGGTCACCGGACTCGCGGAGCGGCTGCGCGGCCTGGCCTGGGCGCAGTGGCCGCCGGAGGCGGACCGCCTGGTCCTCGGGGCGATCCGGGTGATGGCCCAACCGGTCGGCACCGCACTGGTGTTGTCGCTGATGGTCCTGTTGTGCGCCTATGGGTTCACAGGACTGCGGGGGCGCGTCCGTTTGTGAGGGATCGTTGGTGATCGTTCCGGTGCCGGTCCGGACCCATCGGGACCGTTGTGGTTCACATCAGACCCGGCGGACCGCAACTCCCCGCAAAAGGCCCGGTTCTTTACGATAAGTCGTCAATTGCGTAGGTGGCACCGATCACCCTTTCGTGTGCTTTTCACCAAAGACCTCAAGGGTCACGGAGACACGGCCGACAAAAGATTCGTGAGTACCCTTGCGCACACCATGATGACCGCCGCCCGCCATGCCGATTCCGGCCTCGCCGGCGCGGGCGAACTCGACCGCTACCCCTACCCGGAGGCCTCGGGGGCCGACCGGGTGGGAGTGCCCCACTGGGACGGATCCGACGTCGAGTTGAGCCGGGTCGGCCGCCGCGCCGCAGGCAGCCGCGGCCGCGGACTGCACGGCCAACTCGTCCAACAGCTCGGCCAGATGATCGTTTCCGGTGACCTCGGTGCGGACCGCCCGCTGGTCCCCGAGGAGATCGGCCAGCGTTTCGAGGTCTCCCGCACCGTCGTCCGCGAATCCCTGCGGGTCCTCGAGGCCAAGGGCCTCGTCAGCGCCCGCCCCAACGTCGGCACCCGGGTCCGCCCGGTCGCCGACTGGAACCTGCTCGACCCCGACATCATCGAGTGGCGCGCCTTCGGCCCGCAGCGCGACGACCAGCGCCGCGAGCTGGGCGAGCTCCGCTGGACCATCGAGCCGCTGGCCGCCCGCCTCGCCGCCGGCCACGGCCGCCCGGAGATCCAGCAGCGCCTCGCCGACATGGTCGAGATCATGGGACACGCCCTCGGGCAGGGTGATTCGATCACCTTCGCGCGTGCGGACAACGAGTTCCACGCCCTGCTCATCCAGGTCGCGGCCAACCGCATGCTGGAGCACCTCTCCGGCATCGTCTCCGCCGCCCTGCAGGTGTCCGGCAGTCCCATCACCGCCTGCGACCGCCCCAGCGAGACCTGCGTCGCGCACCACGCGCGCATGGTCGAGTGCCTCGCCGCCGGCGACGCGGTGGGCGCGGAGAACGCCATGCGCCAGCTCCTGACGGTGCATCCGGAGGTCGAGCGCGTGGTCCCCGCCCCGCGCGAGCACTGACGGACCGCAGCGCGAGGGCGTGGGCGGGCCGGTGGGCTGCCGGTCCCGGGCGCCACGCCCGGACGGGGTCCGGGCAGGGCCCGGCGGCAGCGGAGTCCGGCTTCCCGCCGGGGTTCTGAGCGCCCCGGCCGGTTGCCGGCTCCGCGCCGCGGCCGCCGGGACGCCGATTCCGGGGAGCTGTCCGGCCCGCGAAACGGGGCGTGTTCGGGCACACCGGACGTGCAGAAATAACGGGATGACCGGCATGGCATCGATCGGGGTGTGACTCGGGCCACGAAGATTGGGCGTAACGCTCAGCGAGGTCACGCGATGACCTAAGAGGTGATGGCCGACGGAGGGAAGACAGCAGCCCTTGGGGGTGCTGTGCAGCTCCCCGGCCCCTGCCCGCGCCCCCGGCCCATCCCCAGTCGGTGGTCGTCGGCTCCGGTCCAGCACCACCAGGCCGGGGTCGGAAGCCGTTTCCATCGTTCCGAGAGGTTGTTCGTGTCGGCCAGCACATCCCGTACGCTCCCGCCGGAGATCGCCGATTCCGAGTCTGTGATGGCGCTCATCGAGCGGGGCAAGGCCGAGGGGCAGATCGCCGGCGATGACGTGCGTCGGGCCTTCGAGGCTGACCAGATTCCTGCGACCCAGTGGAAGAATGTTCTGCGCAGCCTCAACCAGATCCTCGAGGAAGAGGGTGTGACGCTGATGGTCAGTGCCGCGGAGTCGCCCAAGCGCGCCACCCGCAAGAGCGTCGCAGCGAAGACCCCCGTCAAGCGGACGGCCACCGAGCCCGTCGCCAAGAAGGCGGCGGCCGGGACGACGGCCGCGCCCGCCGCGGCCGCACCGGACGCGGTGGCCGGGGCGGCGGAAGCGCATCCCGTCGGTTCCGACACCGCCGACGCCCTCGCGGAGGGGACCGCGACCGAGCCCGCCGCCAAGAAGACGGCGGCGAAGAAGACGGCTGCGAAGAAGGCCGCGCCCGCCAAGAAGACCGCGGCGAAGAAGACGGCGGCGAAGAAGACCGCCGCCAAGAAGGACGCCGACGACGCGGGCGACGAGGAGTCCGGGGAAGACGGTCCCGCGGCCGCCAAGGCCGAGTCCGAGGACGAGGAGGAAGGCGCCGAGAGCAAGGGCTTCGTCATCTCGGACGACGAGGACGACGCTCCGGCCCAGCAGGTCGCCGTGGCCGGCGCCACCGCCGACCCCGTCAAGGACTACCTCAAGCAGATCGGCAAGGTTCCCCTCCTCAACGCCGAGCAGGAGGTCGAGCTCGCCAAGCGCATCGAGGCCGGACTCTTCGGCGAGGACAAGCTCGCCAACTCCGACAAGCTGGCGCCCAAGCTCAAGCGCGAGCTGGAGATCATCGCCGAGGACGGCCGCCGGGCCAAGAACCACCTGCTGGAGGCCAACCTCCGCCTCGTGGTCTCCCTGGCCAAGCGCTACACCGGCCGCGGCATGCTCTTCCTGGACCTGATCCAGGAGGGCAACCTGGGTCTGATCCGCGCCGTGGAGAAGTTCGACTACACCAAGGGCTACAAGTTCTCCACGTACGCCACCTGGTGGATCCGGCAGGCGATCACCCGCGCCATGGCCGACCAGGCCCGCACCATCCGCATCCCGGTGCACATGGTCGAGGTCATCAACAAGCTGGCCCGCGTCCAGCGCCAGATGCTCCAGGACCTGGGCCGCGAGCCCACCCCGGAGGAGCTGGCCAAGGAACTCGACATGACCCCCGAGAAGGTCATCGAGGTCCAGAAGTACGGCCGCGAGCCGATCTCGCTCCACACCCCGCTCGGCGAGGACGGCGACAGCGAGTTCGGCGACCTCATCGAGGACTCCGAAGCGGTCGTCCCGGCCGATGCCGTGAGCTTCACGCTCCTGCAGGAGCAGCTGCACTCGGTCCTCGACACGCTGAGCGAGCGCGAGGCGGGCGTGGTCTCGATGCGCTTCGGCCTCACGGACGGCCAGCCCAAGACCCTCGACGAGATCGGCAAGGTCTACGGGGTCACCCGTGAGCGCATCCGCCAGATCGAGTCGAAGACCATGTCGAAGCTGCGCCACCCGTCCCGGTCCCAGGTGCTGCGCGATTACCTCGACTGATCCCGGCTGATCCCGGCTGATCCCGACCGGGGCGCGGCGACGGGTCGCCGCCGGTGGCCGCGCGGGTGCGCACGGCCACCGGGCGTCCCACTCTGAGTGGAGTCATGCACACTCGGAGTCAGGAGGCCTCATGCGTCGTCCCTTTGCCCGTGTTCTGGCGGGAGCGCTGACCCTGGCGGCAGGAGCGGCGGCGGCGCCGCTCTTCCAGGCGCCGCGAGCGGCCGCGGACAGCGTGGTGATCGGCGGAACGCCGGTGAAGGTGGCCGACGCCCCGTGGGTGGTGGCCCTCGCCAGCCGTGACCGGTTCGGGGGTACGCGCGGCGGCCAGTTCTGCGGAGGCGTCCTCGTCGCCCCGACCAAGGTGGTGACCGCGGCCCACTGCCTGGGACGCCAGGTGCTCGGAGGTCCGGTCGACTCGGTCCGCGACTTCCGGGTGATCACCGGGCGTACGGAGCTGCGTGCCGGCGAGGGCCGGGAGATCGCGGTGCGGTCCGCCCGGGTGAACCCGGCCTACGACCCGGGCAGCAATGCCGGGGACCTCGCGGTGCTGGAGCTGGCCGAAGCCGTGGCCGCGCAGAACGTGCTGCCGATGGCCGGCTCCGGGCACCCGGCGTACGGGGCCGGCACCGAGGCCGCCGTATACGGGTGGGGCGACACCAGCGGCTTCGGCGACTACGCCTACGCACTGCGGGCCGCCAGGGTGACGGTGCTCGCGGACGAGGTGTGCGGGCGGGCCTACCCGGGAGACGCCGACGGTCAGTACCGGGCCGACTCCATGGTGTGCGCGGGGGACCGCGAGGGCGGCAAGGACGCCTGCCAGGGGGACAGCGGCGGCCCCCTGGTGGCCCAGGGGCGGCTGATCGGGCTGGTGTCCTGGGGGCGCGGCTGCGGGCGCGCGGACAGCCCCGGGGTGTACACCCGGATCGCACCGCTGATCGGTTTCGTCGCCGACTCCGTCAGCGGCCCGGAGGCGGCCCGCGGGGAGCTTGGCCGTCCTGGTGCCCGTGGAGAGCTGGGGGTGGGCGTACGCCCCGCTCAGGGGCCCGGGAGGGGCCTCGCGGCGGGGGACCGGACCGCGCCGCGGCGCTGAACCCCGTCCGGACATGAGGACGGGCGGTCCCTCTGGGTCTCAGAGGGACCGCCCGTCGACCGGCTGCGCCGGTCCTGGCTCGTCGGATGCGAGGTCTAGGCCTTGTGTCAGCGGTCCTCGTGGTCGGCGGCACTGGCCGCCGGAGCGGACGTAAGCCGCTCGGTCTCATCCTGTATTTCCGCGGCGATCTTCTTGAGTTCCGGCTCGAACTTGCGTCCGTGGTGGGCGCAGAAGAGCAGTTCACCGCCGCTCAGCAGGACGACGCGCAGATATGCCTGGGCGCCGCAACGGTCGCATCGGTCAGCGGCCGTCAGCGGGGTCGCGGGTGTCAGAACAGTAGTCACGTCGCCTCTTCTCTAGCTCGACGAGCTGTCGTACCAGGGTCAACATCCAACCAGGCCGAAAACGTTCCCGCTCGCGGCTTTTCCTCGAAACTTCCTTCCGAAGCTGGCCGGCCGTTGCCGGTTGGCGGCGAAGGAGCCGTATTGCGTTGCTTTACGGTTTCGCGTTGTCAGGTCGTTCGCTTGTCGCAGTTCTGCCCTCTCCGGCTGAGTGCCGGTTGTTCATGAGGACGTGCCCGAACACTAAATGGTTCATGCGCGGAAGGGAACGTGATGTTTGCTTCACCCTCACGGGGGATCGAACATGCGTGCGGACCTGCACTAGGCTGGTGAAGGGGCTGGGATGGCGTTGCATCGGCTCTACCAGGCCTCGGTACCCTTCCAACGGCAACCGAGCCACCACTGCGCCCGACCGGGCCAGAAAAGAAATTCAGCGAGGAGCGAACTGCGTGACCGCCGACACGTCCGTGCCTTCCAGCGCACTGCTGACCGGAGCAGACCGGGACGGCTCCAACTACACCGCGCGGCACCTGCTCGTCCTCGAGGGCCTCGAGGCCGTCCGCAAGCGCCCCGGCATGTATATCGGCTCCACCGACAGCCGGGGCCTCATGCACTGCCTCTGGGAGATCATCGACAATTCCGTCGATGAGGCCCTGGGCGGCTACTGCGACCACATCGAGGTGATCCTCCACGAGGACTCCTCCGTGGAGGTCCGCGACAACGGCCGCGGCATCCCCGTGGACGTCGAGCCCAAGACCGGCCTCTCAGGCGTCGAGGTCGTCATGACCAAGCTGCACGCCGGCGGCAAGTTCGGCGGCGGCTCCTACGCGGCCTCCGGCGGCCTGCACGGCGTCGGCGCCTCCGTCGTCAACGCCCTCTCGGCGCGTCTGGACGTCGAGGTGGACCGCGGCAGCGCGACGCAGGCCATCAGCTTCCGCCGCGGCGTCCCCGGCATGTTCACCGAGCAGGGCCCCGACAGCCCCTTCGACCCCGCCAACGGCCTGCGCAAGGGCAAGCGGATCGCCAAGGGCAAGACGGGCACCCGCATCCGCTACTGGGCCGACCGGCAGATCTTCCTCAAGGACGCCAAGCTCACGCTGGACACGCTCTACCAGCGCGCCCGCCAGACGGCCTTCCTCGTGCCCGGCCTGACCATCGTGGTCCGCGACGAGCGAGGCCTGGAGGGGGCCGGCAAGACCGAGGAGACCTTCCGCTTCGACGGGGGCATCAGCGAGTTCTGCGAGTACCTCGCCCAGGACAAGGCGGCCTGCGACGTCCTGCGCCTGACCGGCACCGGCACCTTCAAGGAGACCGTCCCGGTCCTCGACGACCGCGGCCACATGACCCCCACCGAGGTCACCCGCGAGCTCGGCGTGGACATCGCCCTGCGCTGGGGCACGGGGTACGAGACGAACGTGAAGTCGTTCGTGAACATCATCGCCACCCCCAAGGGCGGCACCCACATCTCGGGCTTCGAGCGCTCGGTCACCAAGACCGTGAACGAGGTGCTGCGCTCCGCGAAGCTGCTGCGCGTCGCCGAGGACGACGTGGTCAAGGACGACGCGATGGAGGGCATGACGGCCGTCGTCACCGTCCGCCTCGCCGAGCCGCAGTTCGAGGGGCAGACCAAGGAGGTGCTCGGCACCTCGGCGGCCACCCGGATCGTCGCGGCCGTCGTCGCCAAGGAGCTCAAGGCCTTCCTGACCTCCACCAAGCGGGACGACAAGCAGCAGGCCCGCTCCGTCATGGAGAAGATCGTCGCGGCCGCCCGGACCCGGATCGCGGCCCGCCAGCACAAGGAGGCGCAGCGCCGCAAGACCGCGCTGGAGTCCTCCTCGCTGCCCGCCAAGCTGGCGGACTGCCGCAGCGACGACGTGGAGCGCAGCGAGCTCTTCATCGTCGAGGGCGACTCGGCGCTCGGTACGGCCAAGCTAGCCCGGAACTCGGAGTTCCAGGCACTGCTGCCCATCCGCGGCAAGATCCTCAACGTCCAGAAGTCCTCGGTCTCGGACATGCTCAAGAACGCCGAGTGCGGGGCGATCATCCAGGTCATAGGAGCCGGGTCGGGCCGGACCTTCGACCTCGACGCCGCCCGATACGGGAAGATCGTCCTGCTCGTGGACGCCGATGTGGACGGCGCGCACATCCGGTGCCTGCTGCTCACGCTCTTCCAGCGCTACATGCGCCCGATGGTCGAGGCGGGCCGGGTCTTCGCCGCGGTGCCGCCGCTGCACCGGATCGAGCTCGTCCAGCCGAAGAAGGGCCAGGACAAGTACGTCTACACGTACTCGGACAACGAGCTGCGCCAGACCCTTCTGGAGTACCAGCGCAAGAACATCCGGTACAAGGACTCGATCCAGCGCTACAAGGGCCTCGGCGAGATGGATGCCGACCAGCTCGCGGAGACCACGATGGATCCCCGGTTCCGTACGCTGCGCCGGATCAACATCGGCGACCTGGACTCGGCCGAGTCGGTCTTCGACCTGCTCATGGGCAACGAGGTGGCCCCGCGCAAGGAGTTCATCACCAGCTCCGCCGCCACCCTGGACCGCTCGCGCATCGACGCCTGACCGGACCGGGAGACCACCGGGGGATCCCCGGTGGCACTTCCGTGGCACTGGCACACCGGTGCTCTTCACTCCATCACCTGATGGAGTGAAGAGCACCGGGACACCAGTCCGGAAACCGTTTCTCCCGCACATCCTTGTGGGCACGCGGCCACTGCGGCGGCGGACAAGGAGAGTTCGGTGGACAAGCACGAAGGTCGTGATGCCGGAACGATCCGGCTGGACGACCCCTGGTACGACGCACTGGCCGTCGGTTGGGGCGAGGGCGAGAGTGCCGGCGCAGGCGAGGGGCCCGGTGGAGCCGCGGGCGGCGGAGCGGAATCGTCACCGCCGACTTCGTCCCCGGACGGGGCGCCCGCGCGAGCGGCGTCCGACATCTACCTCGAAGTGCAGCGCAGCGCCGCCTTCCAGGAGGTGCGCGGCCGCTACCGGAGGTTCGTCGTCCCCGCCACCCTCGGATTCTTCCTCTGGTACGTCGCCTACGTGATCGCCGCCACCACGGCGCCCGGCATGATGGCCCGGCCCGTGTTCGGCTCCGTCAACGTGGCCCTCCTCGCGGGCCTCGGCCAGTTCCTCAGCACCTTCCTCCTGACCTGGGCCTACGCCCGCCACGCCCGGCTGCGGCGCGACCGCGCGGCGCTGGACCTGCGCTGGACGGTCTTCGAGCAGGAGCAGGTCCGCAGGGCGGACGCCGGGGAGAACACCCGGGGACGGGGGGCGGGCCGGTGACCACCGAGCACCAGACGCTCGCGCTGCTCCTGTTCAGCGTCTTCATCGCCGTCACCCTGGGCATCACCACCTGGGTGAGCCGCAACCGGCACGGTTCGGCAGAGGAGTTCTACGCGGGCGGGCGACTGTTCTCCCCGATGGAGAACGGATTCGCCATCGCGGGCGACTACATGTCCGCCGCTTCCTTCCTCGGGATCTCCGGGCTCATCGCCCTCTTCGGCTACGACGGCCTGCTGTACTCGGTGGGATTCCTCGTCGCCTGGCTGGTCGTCCTGTTCCTCGTCGCCGAACTCGTCCGCAACTGCGGCCGGTTCACCCTCGCCGACGTGGTCGTCGCCCGCATGAAGGAGCGGCCGGTGCGGATCGCCGCCGGGACCTCCTCGGTGGTCGTCTCCGTGCTCTACCTCGTCGCGCAGATGGTCGGCGCCGGCAGTCTCGTGGGGCTGCTGCTCGCCGATTCCGGCCGCTCCGCGCGGACGCTGACCGTCATCGGGGTCGGCGCGCTCATGGTGATCTACGTGTCCTTCGGCGGCATGCGCGCCACCACCTGGATCCAGATCGTCAAGGCCGTGCTGCTGATGGGCGGGGCGATCACCCTGACGCTGCTCGTGCTGCTGCGCTTCCACGGGAACTTCGACCAGCTGCTGAGCAGCGCCGCCGAGCGCAGCGGACACGGCGACCGGTTCCTGGGCCCCGGGCTCAAGTACGGCGGCGACTGGACGGCCCGCTTCGATTTCATGAGCCTCGGGCTCGCCCTGGTCCTGGGGACGGCCGGGCTGCCGCACATCCTGTCCCGCTTCTACACCGTGCCCACGGCGCGGGCGGCCCGCCGGTCGGTGGTGTGGGCGATCGGGCTGATCGGCTGCTTCTACTTGATGACCATCGTGCTCGGATTCGGCGCGGCGGCGCTGCTCGGACCGGAGGAGGTCCGGGCCTCCAACGCCTCGGGGAACACCGCGGTTCCGCTGCTCGCGGCCTTCCTGGGCGGCGGGGCCGACTCGACCGGCGGCGCCGTGCTGTTCGCCTTCGTGGCGGCCATCGCCTTCGCGACCATCCTCGCGGTGGTCGCGGGGATCACCCTCGCCTCCTCGGCCTCCGTCGCCCACGACCTGTACGCCTCGCTCAAGCGCCGGCACGCCCGGCAGCGCAGCGAGGTGGCGGTGGCCCGGGCGGCGGCCGTCGGGATCGGGGCGGTGGCGATCGCGCTGGGTCTGCTCGCCCAGGACCTGAACGTGGCCTTCCTGGTGGGGCTGGCCTTCGCGGTGGCGGCCTCGGCGAACCTGCCGGTGCTCCTGTACTCGCTGTTCTGGCGCGGGTTCACCACGCGGGGGGCCGTCTGGTCGGTGTACGGGGGGCTGCTCCCGGCCGTGCTGCTGGTGGTCCTGTCCCCGGTGGTCTCCGGCAGCCCCGAATCCCTTTTCCCGGGCGTGGACTTCCAGTACTTCCCGCTCCAGAACCCGGGCATCGTGTCCATCCCGCTGGGCTTCCTGGCGGGCTGGCTGGGCACCGTGACCTCGGCGGAGGAGCCGGACGAGCGGCGGCACGCGGAGACCGAGGTCCGTGCGCTGACGGGCGCCGGGGCGGTGTAGGGCCGCGCCGGCCGGGCGGCCGGAGTCAGCCGGTCGTGGGCGGCCGCCAGGCGTAGCGGTGTTCCGGGCGGCCCGTTTCGCCGTACCGCAGGGCGAGGACGACGCGGCCGGCGCGGTCGAGGAGCTTGAGGTAGCGCTGGGCGGTCTGGCGGCTGATGCCCGCGCGGTCGGCGACCTGCTGGGTGGAGAGCGGGCCTTCGGCCGTGCGCAGGATTCCGCGGACCAGGTCGGCGGTGGTGGGGGAGTGGCCCTTGGGAAGGTCGGTCGGGGCGTCGGCGCCCGCCGCGGCGAGGGCGCCGAAGATCCGGTCCACCTCTGCCTGTTCGGCCTCGCCGCCCGTGTCCAGGGTGCGGCGCAGGGCCCCGTAGGCCTCCAGGCGGGTGCGCAGGCCGGCGAAGGTGAAGGGCTTGACCAGGTACTGGAGGGCCCCGAGGCGCATCGCGGTCTGGACGGTGGCCAGGTCGCGGGCGGCCGTCACCATGATCACGTCGGTGTGGTGGCCGCGCTCCCGCAGGCGCCGGACCAGGTCGAGGCCGTTCTCGTCCGGGAGGTAGTGGTCGAGGAGGATCAGGTCCACGGGGCGGGAGTCGAGGAGCGCCAGGGCCTGCGCCGCCGAATGGGCCCGGGCCGATACGCGGAAGCCCGGCACCTTGGCCACGTAGGCGGCATTGATCCGGGCGACCCGCACGTCGTCGTCGACGACCAGCACGTCGAAGTCGCCGGGCGTGCCGGGCGTGCCGGGCGTGGTGACGGTGCTGAAGGCGCCGGAGGCGTCGGCGGCGCTCATCGCAGGGCCTCCGGGAGGACGACCGAGAATTCGGCCCCGCCGTCCGCGGCCTCGCCGGCCCGGACCGTGCCGCCCTGCCGTTCGGCCAGCCGCCGCACCAGGGCGAGGCCGAGCCCGCGTCCGCGGTGGGCCCCGGCCCGGGGCTGCTTGGTCGACCAGCCCTCGGTGAAGATCTCCTCGCGGCGCGCCACCGGGACGCCGGGGCCGCTGTCGCGGACCCGGAGCACCGCCGTGCGGCCGTCGGCCCGGATGTCGACCTCGACCAGCGGCGCGGAGGAGCCGACCGCGGCGTCCAGCGCGTTGTCGACCAGGTTGCCGAGGATGGTGACCAGACCTCCCGGGTCGACGAGGCGGTCGGGCAGCAGAGCGGAATCGGCCAGCCGCAGGGGTACCCCGCGCTCGGCCGCGACAGTGGCCTTGCCCATCAGCAGGGCGGCGAGGAGTGGGTCGTGCACCCGCTCGGTGACCTGCTCGGTGGTGCTGCGGTGCACCCCGACCACCTCCGTGACGAACTCGGCGGCCTCCTCGAACAGGCCCAGTTCCAGCAGGCCGAGGAGGGTGTGGAGCCGGTTGGCGTGCTCGTGGTCCTGGGCGCGCAGGGCGTCGATCAGGCCCTTGGTGGAGTCGAGCTCGCGGCCCAGGTGCTCCAGCTCGGTACGGTCGCGCAGGGTGGCCACGGCTCCGCCGTCCTCGGTGGGCATCCGGTTGGCGACCAGGACCCGGGTGCCCTGGACGGTGAGCAGATCGCGGCCGGTGACCCGGCCGGTGAGGACCTCGGTGGTGCGGCCCGGGCCGAGCACCTCGTCCAGGGCGCGCCCCGTGGCGGCGCCGGCCGCCTCCGGCGCGAGGCCCAGCAGCCGGGCCGCCTCGTCGTTGACCAGCCGGATCCGGCCGGCCGGGTCGAGGGCGATCACGCCTTCGCGGATGGAGTGCAGCATCGCCTCGCGCTCGGCGAGGAGGCCCGCGATATCGGAGAAGGCCAGGTCGCGGGTCTGCCGCTGGATCCTGCGCGAGAGGAGATAGGCGGCGAGCGCGCCCGCCGCGAGGGCGCCGCCGGCGTACGCGAGCAGGCCCGGGATGGCGCCGAGCAGGCGGCCCTGGACGCTGTCGTAGGCGATGCCGACGGACACGGCGCCGACGATCTCGCCGTCGGCGGCGAGCAGGGGGACCTTGCCGCGCGCCGAGCGGCCCAGGGTGCCCTCGTCGATCTCCATGACCTCGCGGCCGGCCAGCACGTCGCCGGGGTCGGTGGAGACGTGCCGCCCGATGCGGTCGGGGCTCGGGTGCGAGCGGCGGATGCCGGCCAGGTCCAGGACCACCACGTACTCGGCGCCCGTGGCCGAGCGGATCCGCTCCGCGGAGGCCTGGACCGGGCTGTCCGGGGAGGGGGCCGAGCCGAGGAGGCCGGCGGCCAGGGAAGGGTCGGCGGCGGCGCTCTGGGCGATGGCCAGGGCGCGCCGCATGGCCTGGTCGTCGAGCTGCGCGCTGAGCGGGGCCAGGAAGAGACCGGTGGCCAGCGCGAGGACGCCGGCGGCGATGGCCAGCTGCGTCAGCAGGATCTGGGAGGCGGCCCGCCGGGGCAGCCCGAGGCGCCGCTTGCTGGTGGGGAGGAACCGCAGGGACCGCATGAGTAGGAACGGTAGGCCGGTTCGGACGTAAGCGGAATGTGGCCCCCTCACGCAAATCGCTTGCGTTATTTGCGCCCAGCTTGCGCAAGCAATGACGGCATGAAAGTGCTGTCAGGGATGTAGACGACTCGGCAAAGCTCTGCAACTCTCGCACCGAACATCGCAAATTCCTATCTCCCATGGTTCAGAAAGTTCATGTCGAGGGACGAGGACATATGAGAAGGCACAACTGGAGATGGC
Organism: Streptomyces sp. NPDC051563; assembly: GCF_044454225.1. NCBI lineage: Bacteria > Bacillati > Actinomycetota > Actinomycetes > Kitasatosporales > Streptomycetaceae > Streptomyces > Streptomyces sp. NPDC051563. The sequence continues at coordinate 163,155 of NZ_JBITDL010000007.1, read as the reverse complement.
GGACCCTGGCCGCCTTGATCAGCACGGCCCTGCTGATGCTGGGCTGGCCCGCTCTGACCGCCGTGGCCGCCGGCGGACCGAGCGTCTCGGCGGGCAGGCCCGCCACGGCGAGCAGTACCAACGGCGCCTACGCGCCCGGCAACGTCACCGACGGCAACCAGTCCTCGTACTGGGAGAGCGCCGGCAGCACCTTCCCGCAATGGGTGCAGACCGACCTCGGAGCCACCACCCGGGTCGACCAGGTGGTGCTCAAGCTCCCCGCCTCCTGGGAGAGCCGCAACCAGACCCTGTCCGTGCAGGGCAGCGCCGACGGCACCAGCTTCAGCACCCTGGTGAGCTCGGCGACCTACACCTTCGGCCAGGGCGCCGGAAACGTGGTCACCATCGGCTTCCCGGCCACCCAGGCCCGGTACGTGCGGATCGACATCACCGCCAACACCGGCTGGCAGGCCGCCCAGCTCTCCGAGCTGGAGGTCCGCGCCCCCGGTGACTCCGGGACCAACCTGGCCCTCGGCAAGACGCTGACCGCGAGCAGCAACACCCAGGTCTACGTGCCGGGCAACGCCAACGACGGCAACACCGCCAGCTACTGGGAGAGCGTCAACAACGCCCTGCCCCAGTGGCTCCAGGCCGACCTGGGCTCCTCCGTCCGCGTGGACCGCGTGGTCCTGAAGCTCCCCGAGAACTGGGGCGCCCGCACCCAGACCCTCAAGATCCAGAGCAGCGCGAACGGCACGGACTACCTCGACCTGACCGCGTCCAAGGCCTACGACTTCAACACCGCCGGCGCGAACACGGTGAGCATCACCTTCGACGCCACCACCACCCGCTACGTGCGGGTGTGGATAGCGTCCAACTCCGTACAGCCCGGCGGGCAGCTCTCCGAGCTGGAGATCTACGGCCCGACGACGGGTGACACCCAGCCCCCGACCGCCCCGACGGCGCTCGCCTACACCGAGCCCGCGACGGGCCAGATCAAGCTCACCTGGAACGCCGCCACCGACAACACGGGCGTCACCGGGTACGAGATCTACGCCAACAACCAGCTGCGCACCAGCGTCGCGGGCAACGTCACCACCTACACCGACACCCAGCCGGCCTCCGCGAGCGTGACCTACTTCGTCCGGGCCAAGGACGCGGCCGGCAACCAGTCGGGCAACAGCAACAGCGTCACCCGCGCCGGCGACACCGGTGACACCCAGGCGCCGACCGCCCCGGGTTCCCTGGCCTTCACCGAGCCGGCCGCCGGCCAGATCAAGCTCACCTGGCAGGCCTCGACCGACAACGTCGGCGTCACCGGCTACGAGGTCTTCGCCAACAACGTGCTGCTCACCACGGTCGCGGGCAGCGCCACCGGCTACACCGACACCCAGCCGGCCACCGCCACCGTGAGCTACTTCGTCCGGGCCAAGGACGCGGCGGGCAACCGCTCCGGCGACAGCAACTCCGTGACGCGCAACGGCAGCGGCGGCACCGGCGGCTCCAACCTGGCCGTCGGCAAGCCCATCGAGGCCTCCTCCGTGATCCACACCTTCGTCGCGGAGAACGCCAACGACAACAGCACCTCCACCTACTGGGAAGGGGCCGGCGGCGCCTACCCGAGCACCCTGACCGTCAAGCTCGGCGCCAACGCCGACCTCGACCGCCTGGTCCTCAAGCTCAACCCGGACAGCAGCTGGGGCACCCGCACCCAGAACATCCAGGTGCTCGGCCGCGAGCAGAGCGCCTCCGGCGTCACCGGCCTGGTGGCCGCCAAGGACTACGTCTTCAATCCGGCCTCCGGCTCCAACACGGTCACCATCCCGCTGACCGCCCGCGTCGCCGACGTGCAGCTGCGCTTCACCTCCAACACCGGTTCCTCCAACGGCCAGATCGCCGAGTTCCAGGTCTTCGGCGTCGCGGCGCCCAACCCGGACCTCCAGGTCACCGCGGTGAGCGCCAGCCCGGCCGCCCCGGTGGAGTCGGACTCCGTCACCCTGTCGGCCACCGTCAAGAACACCGGCCCGGCTCCGGCCCCGGCGACCTCCGTCTCCTTCCAGCTCGGCGGTTCGAAGATCGCCTCCGCCAACGTGCCCGCGCTGGCCTCAGGCGCCTCGGCCACCGTCACGGCCGGCATCGGCCCGCGCGACGCGGGCAGCTACCCGCTGAGCGCGATCGTCGACGAGGCGAACACCGTCGTCGAGCAGAACGACACCAACAACAGCCTCACCGGCTCCCCGCTGGTGGTCCGCCCGGTCGACAGCTCGGACCTGGTGGCCTCCTCCGTCGGGTGGTCGCCGGGCGCACCGTCCGCCGGCCAGTCCGTGAACTTCTCCGTCACGGTCAAGAACCAGGGCACCGTGGCCGCGGCCGCGGGCACCCACAACGTCACCCTCACGCTCCAGGACGCGGGCGGCGCCACCATCCGTACGCTGACCGGATCCTTCAGCGGCGCCCTCGCGGCGGGTGCCTCCTCCGCACCGATCGCGCTCGGCAACTGGACGGCGGCCAACGGCAAGTACACCGTCAAGGTGGTCCTCGCCGACGACGCCAACGAACTGCCGGTCAAGCGCGTCAACAACACCTCCACCAAGTCCTTCTTCGTCGGCCGCGGGGCGAACATGCCCTTCGACACCTACGAGGCGGAGGACGGGGTGGTCGGCGGCGGAGCCAATGTCGTCGGGCCCAACCGGACCGTCGGCGACATCGCCGGCGAGGCCTCGGGCCGCAAGGCCGTGAACCTGGACGCGACGGGCGAGTACGTCGAGTTCACCACCCGGGCCGCGACCAACACCCTGGTCACCCGCTTCTCCATCCCGGACGCCCCGGGCGGCGGCGGCATCGACTCCACCATCAACGTCTACGTCAACGGCGTCCTCAAGAAGGCAATGCCGCTGACCTCGAAGTACGCCTGGCTCTACGGGGCCGAGGCCGGTCCGGGCAACGCCCCCAGCGCTGGAGCCCCGCGGCACATCTACGACGAGGCCAACATCCTCCTCGGCGAGACCGTCCCCGCGGGCAGCAAGATCCGCCTGCAGAAGGACCAGGCGAACACCACCACCTACGCGATCGACTTCGTGAGCCTGGAACAGGCCACGGTGATCCCCAACCCCGATCCGGCCACCTACACGGTGCCCGCCGGCTTCTCCCACCAGGACGTGCAGAACGCCCTGGACAAGGTCCGCATGGACACCACGGGCAAGCTCGTGGGCGTCTACCTGCCGCCGGGCGACTACGACACGGCGAGCAAGTTCCAGGTGTACGGAAAGGCCGTGCAGGTCGTCGGCGCCGGACCGTGGTTCACCCGCTTCCACGCCCCGTCCTCGCAGGACAACACCGACAACGGCTGGCGTGCGGAGGGCACCGCGAAGGGCTCGTCCTTCACGGGCTTCGCCTACTTCGGCAACTACACCTCGCGCATCGACGGTCCCGGCAAGGTCTTCGACTTCGCCAACGTGACCGACATGACCATCGACAACGTCTGGAACGAACACCAGGTGTGCCTCTACTGGGGCGCCAACACCGACCGGATCACGATCAAGAACTCGCGGATCCGGGACACCTTCGCCGACGGCATCAACATGACCAACGGCAGCACGGACAACCTCGTGGCCAACATCGAGGCGCGTTCCACGGGTGACGACAGCTTCGCGCTGTTCTCCGCCATCGACGCGGGCGGCGCGGACATGAAGAACAACGTCTACGAGAACCTGAGCGCCATCCTGACCTGGCGCGCGGCCGGTGTCGCCGTCTACGGCGGCTTCAACAACACCTTCCGCAACATCTACATCGCCGACACCCTCGTCTACTCGGGCATCACCATCAGCTCGCTGGACTTCGGGTATCCGATGAACGGATTCGGGACCGACCCGACGCTCTTCGAGAACATCTCGATCGTCCGGGCCGGAGGCCATTTCTGGGGGGCGCAGACCTTCCCCGGAATCTGGATCTTCTCGGCTTCCAAGGTGTTCCAGGGAATCCGCATCAACAACGTGGACATCGTCGATCCGACCTACAGCGGAATCATGTTCCAGACGCAGTACGTCGGTGGCCAGCCGGTCAATCCCATCAAGGACACCATCCTGAAGGACATCACCATCACGGGGGCGAAGAAGAGCGGTGACGCCTTCGACGCCAAGTCCGGGTTCGGTCTCTGGGCGAACGAGATGCCCGAGGCGGGACAAGGGCCGGCGGTGGGTGAGGTCACCATCCAGAACCTGCGGATGAGCGACAACGCCGTGGACGTGCGCAACACGACCTCGACGTTCAGGATCAACCAGCTGCCGTAGCGGGCGGCCGGCACAGCGGATCGAGGGCGGCGGGGCATCCCTTCGGGGTGCCCCGCCGCTCCCACCCCTGGGCTCCACCGGGGTTGGTGGGACACGGGGGGTTCCGCGCCGGTTTCCGATGGGCCAAACTGGCCGTAATCGAACTGCAAGGAACTTGCATTGTTTGCGCTACTCTTGCGTTCATGACGCGACGACTTGCTCAAGTGGCGAAGAAGGTGGGGGTCAGCGAGGCAACGGTCAGCCGGGTGCTCAACGGCAAGCCGGGCGTCTCGGAGGCGACCCGCCAGTCCGTGCTCACCGCCCTGGACGTCCTCGGCTACGAGCGCCCCACCCAGCTGCGCGGCGAACGGGCCCGGCTGGTCGGCCTGGTCCTGCCGGAACTCCAGAACCCGATCTTCCCGGCCTTCGCCGAGGTGATCGGCGGCGCGCTGGCCCAGCAGGGGCTGACGCCGGTGCTCTGCACGCAGACCACCGGCGGGGTCTCCGAGGCCGACTACGTCGAGCTCCTGCTCCAGCAGCAGGTGTCCGGCGTCGTCTTCGCCGGCGGGCTCTTCGCGCAGGCCGACGCCCCGCACGAGCACTACCGGCTGCTCCACGACCGCAAGGTCCCGGTGGTGCTCATCAACGCCTCGATAGAGGACCTCGGCTTCCCGTGCGTCTCCTGCGACGACGCCGTCGCGGTCGAACAGGCCTGGCGCCACTTGGCCTCCCTCGGTCACGAGCGCATCGGGCTGGTGCTGGGCCCGCCCGACCACATCCCCTCCCTGCGCAAGCTGGTGGCCGCCCAGGCGGTCGCCGCGGCGGCCGGAACCGAGCTGCCCGCCGCGCACGTGGAGCGCGCGCTGTTCTCCCTGGAGGGCGGCCACGCGGCCACGTCGAGGCTGCTGGACCGCGGGGTGACCGGCATCATCTGCGCGAGCGACCCGCTGGCCCTGGGGGCCATCCGGGCGGCCCGCCGGCGCGGGCTGGACGTGCCCGGCCAGGTCTCCGTCGTCGGGTACGACGACTCGGCCTTCATGAACTGCACCGAACCCCCGCTGACCACCGTCCGGCAGCCCATCGAGGCCATGGGCAGGGCGGCCGTGGAGCTGCTCACCGCGCAGATCCAGGGGGCCGCCGTACAGCCCGGAGAGCTGCTCTTCGAGCCCGAACTCGTCGTGCGGGGCTCCACCGCGCAGGCCCCGCGCCCCCGTCCGGAGTAACGCCCCGCCGGGCTGCACCGAGTCCGGCCCCCGCCCTCAGGGCCCCGAAACGTCCCGCTGACGTTTCGGGGCCCTGTTTTGCGTTCGCCCCTCGCAGTGCCCGGCGCTTCGCTGCCAATGTCTTGCGAAATCTGCGCGAGATATTGCGTTCATCTGTCGGTGGTGGTTGAGTGTGCCGCGCTCGCCTCCTTACACGCCCCACGCCTCCTGCTCGATGCTCGAAGGGGACCACCGATGAGAACCAACATCCGCCGCACCACCGCGACCGCCCTCGTGTCGGCGCTCGCCCTCACCGCCCTCGCGGCCTGCGGCACGAGCAGCAACGGAGACGACCCCAAGGAGCAGCCGTCCGGCGGTTCCTCGGACGTCTCCGCGCCGCTCGACCCCAAGACCAAGGTCACCATCTCCATGGACTGCATGCCGCCCGCCGCGAAGAAGGCGGAGCTCAAGCAGTGGAAGGAGGACGTGGCGGAGTTCAACAAGACCTACCCGAACGTCACGATCGACGGCCGCTCCACCCCCGGCCAGTGCCTGGAGCCCCCGCGGTTCACCGCGATGCTCAAGGCCAAGTCGCAGCCGGACGTCTTCTACGCCTACTTCACGGACCTCAAGCAGGTGCTGGACAACGACGGTGCCGAGGACATCTCCGCGTACGTCACGGCCAAGACGGTTCCGGGCATCGACGACATCGACAAGAACGTCGTCAACACCCTCAAGCAGGACGGCAAGCTCTACGGGCTGCCCACCAGCAACTACACGATGGGCCTGCTGATCAACCGCAAGCTCTTCACGCAGGCGGGCCTCAACCCCGACCAGCCCCCGCGCACCTGGGACGAGGTCCGCGCGGCCGCCAAGAAGATCGCGGCGCTCGGCAACGGCACCGCCGGCTACGGCGAGTACAGCGTCGACAACACCGGCGGCTGGCACTTCACGGCGGCCATGTACGGCATGGGCGGCGACGTCGTCGGAGCCGACGGCAAGGCGGCCTTCAACAACGCGACCGGCAAGCAGGTCGTCGACAACCTCAAGGCCATGCGCTGGGAAGACGACAGCATGGGCAAGACCCAGCTGCTCAAGTGGGGCGACCTGCAGAAGCAGATGGCCTCGGACAAGCTCGGCATGTTCCTCGCCGCGCCCGACGACATCACCTACATGGTCCAGCAGCTCGCCGGCAAGTACGAGAACTTCGGCATGGGCCCCATTCCCGGCGGCGCCGCGACGCTGGCCGGCGGCAACGGCTACATGATCAAGAAGGGCAGCTCGCCGGACAAGATCAAGGCGGCCATCGCCTGGCTCAACTTCAAGACGCTTTCGGTCGGCAAGGGGCAGTTCCAGTACGACCGTTCCAAGACCGACGGCCTGCCGGTCGGGCTTCCGCAGCCCGCCTTCTTCACCGGTGCCAGCAAGGCCAAGGACGACGAGCTGAAGGCCGCCAGCGCCACCATGCCGGTCGTCAACTTCAAGCCCTTCCTGGACAGCCCGGTGGCCGGCAAGGCCGAGCCGGCGAAGGCCCAGGAGGTCTACAAGGTCCTCGACAAGGTGATGTCGGGGGTCCTGACGAACAAGGACGCCGACTCGGCGCAGCTCCTCGCGGAGGCCGAGAAGGCCGTCAACCAGGTGCTGGCCAACCAGTAGCGGCACCGGCCGGGGGAGGTCCGGGCGGCCTCCCCGGCCCGGACCCGCCCGCAGGCCCCGTACCCCCGCACACCGATGGCGACGACCCACCCACCAAGGAGCGAGCGGCGATGTCGGCTCCCACCCTGCCCGGTACCTCTCGTGAGGAATTCCTCCGGGCGTTCAAGCGGAACCTTTCGGCGCACGGCTTTCTGATCGGCGCCGTCCTCTGCTTCTCCTTCTTCTCCTGGTACCCGATGGTCCGGGAGTTCCTGCTGGCCTTCCAGAAGACCGAGGGCGGAGCCGTCCACTGGGTCGGCTGGGACAATTTCCGCTACGTCTTCAACGACCCGACGTTCTGGCAGGCCTGGCGCAACACCCTCCTCTTCAGCGGGCTCGCGCTGGTACTCGGCTTCGCCGTCCCGTTCGTGGTCTCGATCGTGCTCAACGAATTCCGGCACGCCCAGGGTTACTTGCGCCTGCTGGTCTACCTCCCGGTGATGATGCCGCCGGTCGCCTCGATCCTGCTCTTCAAGTACTTTTACGACCCCGGTTACGGGGTCTTCAACAGGATTCTGGAATTCCTGCACCTGCCGGCGCAAGACTGGCTGCAATCCACCGATACCGCGATGCTCTCCGTCGTCATCGCTTCCACCTGGATGAACATGGGCGGCGCGACCCTGATCTACCTCGCGGCCCTCCAGGGCATCCCCGGGGAGCTCTACGAAGCGGCGGAGCTCGACGGAGCCGGGGTGCTGCGCAAGATCTGGTACGTCACGATCCCGCAGACCAAGCTCATCCTCTCGCTGATGCTGCTCATGCAGATCATCGCGACGATGCAGGTGTTCGTCGAGCCGTTCATGCTCACGGGCGGCGCCGGCCCCGAGGGATCGACGACCACGGTCGTCGTCCTCATCTACCAGTACGCCTTCAGTTTCAACCAGTACGGCGGCGCCGCGGCCCTGGGCCTGTGCCTGCTCGTCCTGCTCGCCGGCTTCTCCGCCGTGTACGTCCGGCTGAGCCGCGACAACGAGAACTGACGGGAGCACCCTCACATGTCAGAGCGCACGCTCATATCACCGGCCCAGCTCGGCCGCCCCCGGGGCAAGGCCGTCTACTGGACCGTCCTGGCCCTGGTGGTCATCGGCTTCACGGTCGTCTTCCTCGGGCCCCTCTACTGGATGGTCGTCAACGGCCTCAAGAGCACCGCGGAGTTCACCCAGGTCCCGCCGACCGTGGTGCCGGACTCCCTGCACCCCGAGAACTACTCGGCGGCCTGGAAGGTCATGGACCTCGCCAAGCTGCTGTTCAACACCCTCTACTACGCGTTCGGCGCCCTGGTCTTCCAGCTCGTCCTCGACGTGGCCGCCGCCTACTCGCTGTCCAAGCTCCGACCCGTCTTCGGCAAGGCCGTCCTCGGCATGATGCTGGCGACGCTGATGATCCCGGCCACCGTCCTCGTCGTACCGCAGTACCTCACGGTCCTGGACATGCCGCTGATCCAGCGGAACCTGCTCAACACGCCCTGGGTGATCTGGCTGCCCTCGGTGACGAACGCCTTCAACATCTTCCTTCTGAAACGGTTCTTCGACTCCATCCCCGGCGAGATCCTCGATGCCGCCTCCATCGACGGAGCCTCCTCCCTGCGCACCCTGCGCTCCGTGGTCCTGCCGATGTCCCGGCCGATCCTCGGCGTCGTGTCGATCTTCGCCATCGTCGGGGTCTGGAAAGACTTCCTCTGGCCCATGCTCACCCTCCCCGACCCGGCCCTGCAGACGCTCAACGTCGGCATCTACTCGCTCTCCAGGGGAGTGCCCGAGAACCATCTCGTCGCCGCACTCGCGATGGCCTCGGCGCCCACGCTCATCATCTTCCTGATCTTCCAGCGCAACATCATGAGCGGCCTGACGGCAGGCTCCCTCAAGGGGTGAGCACCACCCCGCACCGCCGCCGTGCCCGGTCGCCCCCTGAAAAGAACGCCGTGAAAGGACCCCTCCGTGGCTGACTTTCCCCTGCCCGAAAACGCCGCCGACTGGTGGCGCTCGGCCGCCATCTACCAGGTGTACGTAAGGAGCTTCGCCGACGGCGACGGGGACGGCACCGGTGACCTCGTGGGCGTCCGGGCCCGCCTCCCCTACCTCGCCGAACTGGGCGTCGACGCCCTGTGGTTCACCCCCTGGTACCTCTCCCCGCTCGCCGACGGCGGCTACGACGTCGCCGACTACCGCACCATCGACCCCGCCTTCGGCACCCTCGCCGAGGCCGAGAAGCTCATCGCCGAGGCCCGTGAACTGGGCATCCGCACCATTGTCGACATCGTCCCGAACCACGTGTCCGACCAGCACGCATGGTTCAAGGCCGCCCTCGCCGCCGGCCCCGGCAGCCCCGAGCGGGAGCTCTTCCACTTCCGCCCCGGCCGCGGGGAGAACGGCGAACTGCCCCCGGGGGACTGGCCCTCGCAGTTCAACGGGGCCGCCACCTGGACGCAGGTACCGGACGGGGAGTGGTACCTGCACCTCTTCACCCCCGAGCAGCCCGACCTCAACTGGGACCACCCCGCCGTCCGCAGGGAGCACGAGGAGGTCCTGCGCTTCTGGTTCGAGCGCGGGGTGTCGGGCGTACGGATCGACTCAGCGGCCCTGCTCGCCAAGGACCCGGCCCTGCCCGACCTGGCCGGCCGCTCGCCCGAACCCTGGCCCGGCGAGGTCCACCCGTACATCGACCGCGACGACCTGCACACCATCTACCGCTCCTGGCGGGCCATCGCCGACGAGTACGGGGCCATCTTCGTCGGCGAGGTCTGGCTGCCGGACTCCGAGCGGTTCGCCCGCTACCTGCGCCCCGACGAGCTGCACACCGCCTTCAACTTCTCCTTCCTCAGCTGCCCCTGGGACGCCGGCCGGCTGCGCACCTCCATCGAGGAGACCCTCGCCGAGCACGCTCCCGTCGGAGCCCCCGCCACCTGGGTGCTGTGCAACCACGACGTGACCCGTACGGTCACCCGCTACGGGCGCGCCGACACCGGCTTCGACTTCGCCACCAAGGCCTTCGGGACCCCCGCCGACCTGGCGCTCGGCACCCGGCGGGCTCGCGCCGCCGCGCTGCTCACCCTCGCCCTCCCCGGCGCCGTCTACGTCTACCAGGGCGAGGAACTGGGGCTTCCCGAGGCCGAGATCCCGCTCGGCCGCATCCAGGACCCCATGCACTTCCGCTCCGGCGGCACCGACCCCGGCCGGGACGGGTGCAGGGTGCCGCTGCCGTGGACCGCGGAACCGTGGAACGAGCCCTGGCTGCCCCAGCCCGCGGACTGGCCGGCCTACGCCGCGGACCGCCAGGCCGGGGATCCGGACTCGATGCTCACCCTCTACCGGACGGCCCTGGGCCTGCGCCGCGCCGCCGGCGGGTTCGGCGGCGGATCGCTGGAGTGGCTGACCGCCCCGCCCGGGGTGCTCGCCTTCCGCCGCCCCGACGGGCTGGTCTGCGTGGCCAACCTGTCTCCCGAGCCGGTCGCGCTCCCGGCCCACACGAGCCTCCTGCTGAGCAGTTCCGCCCTGGATGCGGAGGGGCTGCTCGGGCAGGACACGGCGGTCTGGCTGCGGACCTGACGCCGCAGCCGGACCGCCCGTACCGCCGGGATCGCCCGGGCTGCCCGGACCCGCTGGACGTCCCCGCCCGTCACGGCAACGGCTGTGGCGGGCGGGGTCCGTGGTACTGCCCGCTCGGTCGCATCCGCAGCGGGCGCTCCCCGTACTCCTCCAGCGCGTGGGCGATCCACCCGGCCGTACGGGCCACCGCGAAGACGGTCTCCCCGGCCTCCGGGGCCATCCCGCAGGAGACCGTCAGCACCGCCAGCGCCAGGTCCACATTGGGGTGGAGGCCGCGGCCGTGCCGGGCCATCACCCCGGCCACCTCGCGGGCCGCGCCCTGCGCCGGACCGGCCTGCGCCAGCGGCTCCAGCCGTGCGAACAGCGCCGTCGCCCGCGGATCCTCGCCCGCGTACAGCCGGTGCCCGAGCCCGGGCACCCTGCGCCCGGCCCGCAGGTACTCCGCCACCACCGGGGCCGCGCCGCCCCGCTCCAGCACCTCCACCAGCATCCGGTGCGCGAGCCGCCCGGCCGCTCCGTGCAGGGGGCCTTCGAGCGCGCCGAGCCCGGCCGAGACCACCGCGTACGGATGCGCGCGCGCCGACGCGGCCACCCGTACGGCCAGGGTCGAGGCGGCCAGGTCGTGGTCCGTCAGCAGGGCCAGGGCCAGGTCCAGGACGGCCAGCGCGTCCGGATCGGGATCCAGGGCGGAGAGCCGGGGCCACAGCTGCCGGGCGAGGCGGCCGTCCCCGCCCCACTGCGCGGGGCCCACCTCGGGCAGGGCGCCGACCAGGGTGGGGATCAGGGAGCGGGCGGAGCCCAGTACCGACGGGGCGGACAGGTCGAAGCGCAGCGGGTCCGCGACCGCCGCGGCGGCGACGGCCACCCGCAGCCGGTCGATCGGACCGCTGTGCTCGGGCAGCGCGGCGACCGCCCGGCGGGCCGCGGCGAGGGACTCCGGGGGAGCGGTGAAGCGGGCCCCGCGCACCAGGGTGCCCGTCCAGAGCCACTCGGCGACCTCCTCGTAGGGGTGCCGCGAGGCCAGTTCCACGGCGTCCACGCCACGGAAGTAGTACCGGTCGGACTCGATCAGGGTGAGCGCGGTGCGCACCGAGAGCTCCCCGGCGGAGGCGGTGGAAGCGGAGGGCCCCGCCGCCTCGCGCCGGCTGCGCAGGGCCAGGGCCTCCACCTCGCGGGCGTCGAAACTGCTGGAGCGTCCGACCGGATCGCGACGGCTCGTGAGCTGGCCGCGGCTGACGTACGCGTACACGGTCGCGGGCTTCACGCCCAGCAGCCGGGCCGCTTCCCGGGTGCCGATCCTTCGCTCACCGGGCTCAAGGGCCTCACCGGGCTCAAGGGCCTCGCCGGTCTCAAGGGCCTCACCGGACCCGCCGGGCTCACCGTTCCTGCCGTTCATGACGCACACCCTACATATATTGATCCAATCAATATTTACAGTGATTGAGTCCATCATGGATGGTCGATCCATGAACACCACCGTCGCACCCGCCGAAAGCCCCCGCGGACTCGCGGGCGTCGTGGTCACCGACACGCAGCTCGGTGACGTCCGAGGCCGTGAGGGCTTCTACCACTACCGCCAGTACTCGGCCGTCGAGCTCGCCGGGAGCCGCACCTTCGAGGACGTGTGGCACCTGATGTTCCGCGGCGCGCTCCCGGCCGGCGCCGCCGAACGGGCCGCCTTCACCGCCGAGACCGTCCCGCTGCGCCGGCTCCCCGCCGAGGTGCGGGACGCCCTGCCCGCCCTGGCCCGCGCCACCGCCCTGTCCGGCCCGCTCGCGGGGCTGCGCACGGCGCTCTCGCTGCTCGGCGCCTCCGCCGGCTTCCGCCCGGTCTACGACCTGACCCCCGAGCGCCGGGCCGCCGACGCGCTGGCCGCCTGCGCCGCCGTACCGACCCTGCTCACCGCCCTGTACCGGCTGGGCCAGGGGCTGGAGCCGGTGGAACCGCGGGACGACCTCCCGTACGCGGCCAACTACCTCTACATGCTGACCGGGCGGGAACCCGAGCCGGTCCGGGTCCGCGCCGTCGAGCAGTACCTGATCTCCACGATCGACCACGGTTTCAACGCCTCCACCTTCACCGCCCGCGTGATCGCCTCCACCGGAGCCGACGTCGCGGCCTGCCTCACCGGGGCGATCGGCGCGCTCTCCGGCCCGCTGCACGGCGGCGCCCCCAGCCGGGCCCTGGACACCCTCGACGCCATCGGCACGGCGGACCGGATCGATCCGTGGATCCGCGAACGGGTCCTCGCGGGCGACCGGATCATGGGCTTCGGACACCCCGTCTACCGCACCGAGGACCCGCGCTCGCGGATGCTGCGCGAGATCGCCCTGCAGTTCGGCGGCCCGCTCGTGGACTTCGCCGTGGAGGTCGAACGGCACGTCGAGGAGATCCTCGCCGAGCTCAAGCCGGGCCGGGAACTGCACACCAACGTGGAGTTCTACGCGGGCGTGGTCATGGAGCTGTGCGGGCTGCCGCGCGAGATGTTCACGCCGACCTTCTGCGCGGCCCGCGTGGTCGGCTGGAGCGCCAACGTCCTGGAACAGGCCGCCGACTCGAAGATCATCCGCCCGGCGGCCCGCTACACCGGCCCCACCCCGCCCCGGCCGGTCCCCGCCCTCGGCTGACGCTGGCTACGATCGACCGGGTGAACAGCATCCCCGTCATCGTCCTCGCCGGATTCCTCGGATCCGGCAAGACGACCGTCCTCAACCACCTCCTCGGCAACCGCGGCGGCACCCGCATCGGGGTCGTCGTCAACGACTTCGGCTCCATCGAGGTCGACGCGATGTCGGTGGCCGGCCAGGTCGGGGACTCGATGGTCTCCCTCGGCGGCGGCTGCCTGTGCTGCGCCGTGGACGGCAGCGAGCTGGACGCGTACCTGGAGAAGCTCGCCGACCCCGTCCACCGCATCGACGTGATCGTCATCGAGGCGAGCGGGCTGGCGGAGCCGCAGGAGATGGTCCGGATGCTCGTCGCCAACGAGAACCCGGCCGTCCGCTACGGCGGCATGGTGCAGATCGTCGACGCGGCGGAGTTCGACGCGACCCGGGCCAGGCACCCCGAGACCGACCGGCACCTGGCCGTCGCCGACCTGGTGGTCCTCAACAAGACCGACCGGACCGACGCCGCCGAACGCCGCCGGATCGAGGCCGCGCTCGCCGGGCTCTGCGCCCCGGGCATCCCGGTCGTCGGCGCGGACCACGGGCGGATCGACCCCGAGCTGCTCTTCGACCGCCGTCCGTGGACCGAGACGCGCGGCCAGCTGTCCTTCGAGGACCTGCTGTCCGAGGCCGGGGACCACACCCACGACGGCGATCACACCGGGCACGTGCACGCCGCCTACGCGAGCACGGAGTTCGTGTCCGAGCAGGCCCTCGGCCCGCGCCGGTTCATCGAGTTCCTCGACCGCCGGCCGGCCGGGCTCTACCGGATCAAGGGCTCCGTCTACTTCGGCGTCCCCGGCCACGAGGAACGCTACGAGGTCCACGCGGTCGGCCGCTTCCTCCGCTTCGCCCCGCACCCCTGGGGCCGGGGCGAACCGCGCCGGACGCAGCTCGTCCTGATCGGCTCGGGCACCGACGGCCCCGCCCTGCTCCGCGAGCTGGAGGCCTGCCGCGAACCGGAGCCGTGGCACGGGACCCCGGAGAGCATGTGGGGCGTCCTGCGCTACGTAGACCGGCCGGCGCAGCCGGCTCCGGAGCCGGAGTTCGAGTCGGACGCCGGCCCCGAAGACCTGTAGGATCCGCCCCGCGCGGAGTCAGGAGACCTCGACGCCGAAGTCGCCGAGGAGGGGTGCCAGGCCCCCCGGGTAGCCCTTGCCGCCGACGACGAAGTCCCAGTCGCCGCCCGGGCGGCGCCGGAAGGAACCGAGGACCAGGGCGGTTTCGCCGGCCCGGCCGTCGGAGACCTCCAACTGGCCGAGCTCCCCGTCCCTGGTGTCCAACAGCCGGATCCGGGCATCCGTGAAGCCGGCCAGGTCGGCGTCCGGATTGGCTTCCGGGTCGACCGCCGCGACGATGACCAGCCGGTCGGCCTGCTGCGGCAGCTCCTCGAAGGCGACCAGCAGAGCGGCCTTGTCCGGTGCCGAGTGCGGGTGGGTACGTACCGAACCCTCCGGACTGCCGGGGTTGTTGAAGAACACGAAGTGGTCCTCGCTCAGCACCCGGCCGCCTTCGCAGACCAGCGCGCACACGTCCAGCGCGACCGGACCGGCCCAGGACATGCCGAGCACGTTGTACTCGGCGGGGAGGGGCGGCCCTGCCGTCCGCTGCGCGGGCACGGGGGCCGCCGTGGGGCCCCCGCCGAGGCGTCCGCGCAGTCCGTGCTGGTGCAGCAGGTCCACGAGTACCGCCCCGTCGACCAGTTCCAGGGGCTTGTCCTCGATGAAGGCGTACGAGGTGGGACCGAAGCCCGCGGTGGTGACCAGGACGCCCTTGTTCGCCCCGCGGTCCTGGACCGTTCCGTACAGGTCCCGCACGGCCGTCGGCGGGACCGTGTTCCGGTAGCGCTTGACCTGCACCACGATCCGGCCGCCCCGGATCGGCGTGGGGTCCAGCGCCTCGACGTCCACGCCGCCGTCGCCCGACCGCTGGGTGGTCACCGCCTCCATGCCCATGGCACGGAACAGTTCGGCCACCAGGTTCTCGAAGGCGATCGGGTCCATGGAGAAGAGGTCCGGCTCCTCCGCGTGCCCGCCGTGGCCGACCACCGTGCCGACCTCCTCGGGCCGGCGCCCGGGCCGGACCGCGGTCAGCTGGTCGGGCCGCGCCGACAACTGGCCGCGCAAGCCCTCGACCAGGCAGTCCACCGCACTGACCTGCTCCAGGCGCAGCCCCGAGAAGGCGGAGCGGCCGGCCTGCACGGTGGCGAGGACGAACTGTGCGTCCTGTCCCGTCACCGGATCGTGGGACTCCACGAGGCCGTTCACCACGACCGAGTCCACCACCGAGAACTCGTCCGCCGCGTACACCTCGCGCACCACCAGCAGGAGGCACTGCGCCAGCACGTCCCGGTACAGCCCCCGGCGTTCCGTGGCCGGGCGGGGCTTCACCCGGTACTGGCCCGTGCTCGGCAGGTACTGCACCGACCTGGCTTCGGGCACGACCGCGTAGCCGGGCAGCTCCCAGTCCAGCACCAGCTGGCGCGCGGCCCCGTCGTACGCGGCCGCCACCTGCCTGGGCAGAGCCTCGGGCCAGGCGGTGGAGGCGAAGAGAGCGGCCGAGAAGTACTCCACGACGGCCTCCGGATCGCCGGCCCGCAGCTGCCGGCCCAGCTCGTCGAGCCCGCCGTTGTGCGCCCGGATCCCGGCGATCTGATCCGCCGCCCATACGTCGTACTGCTGCCGGTACGACGCCAGTTGCTGCTGCCGCTGCGCTTCCGCGGAGTGCGCGGCCTGCCAGGCCCGGGTGTACCGGGCGTGCGCGTCCCGCTCCGCCTGCGCCCGCTGGCCCGAGCCGAGGGTCCACCCGGCGCTCTGCTGCTCGAACTGCTCGATGCGCGGCATCGGTACCGGGTGTGCGAGATGGCCGGGATCGAACGGCTCCGGCCGCTCCGGCCGGATCAGGGTCGACATCCGGAACGCCGGCGTCCGGCACCCCGCGACCAGCAGCCCCTGGAGGGCATCGACTTCGGCGTCGAGCCGTGCGGACCGCCGACGTGCCTCGCCCTCGTGATGCTGCCGTTCGGTCGCCTGCTCCCGCCGGTCGCCCAGCACGG
The DNA here is from genome assembly GCF_044454225.1 of Streptomyces sp. NPDC051563. NCBI lineage: Bacteria > Bacillati > Actinomycetota > Actinomycetes > Kitasatosporales > Streptomycetaceae > Streptomyces > Streptomyces sp. NPDC051563. The sequence goes on along the minus strand of NZ_JBITDL010000007.1, from coordinate 146,748 downwards.
CGGGTACGGGTGCGGGGGGCTCGGGCTCGTACTGCATCTGCTGTGTCCGGCGCTGGGCCTCGGCCCAGTCCCTGATCGATCCGCCCGCCCGAAGACCCGTCACTTCTCTGTCTCCCCGCCCCACCCGCCAGTGCCAAGAGGGAAAACACTAGTCGCCATTCGGGTGGTACGTCCCTAGGACGTACCACCCGAATGAGCGCGTACCGTCTGCGGCGCTCCTACAGCGTCGCCCCCGCCAGCGCCCCGACCACGGCCGGCAGGGCCGTGCCCGAGCCGTCGCGGCGCGGGTCGACGGCCGGCAGCAGGGCCGGGGTGCCGTTCGTCGCCGCCGCGCGGACCGGGGACGTGCCCGCCCAGGCCAGCAGCAGGATGTCCTCGCCCTTCAGGAACCGCTGGCAGCGCACGCCGCCGGTGGCCCGGCCCTTGCGCGGGTACTGGTCGAACGGGGTCAGCTTGCCGGACTGCATCGAGTCGTCCAGCGTCCCGTGCGAGCCCGCCACCGTGAACACCACGGCCTCGCGGGCCGGGTCCACCGCCGAGAAGTGGATCACCTTGGCGCCGTCCGCGAGCTTGATGCCCGCCATGCCGCCCGCGGGGCGGCCCTGCGGGCGGACCTGGCCCGCCGGGTAGCGCAGGAGCTGGGCGTCGTCGGTGATGAAGACCAGGTCCTCCTCGCCCGTGCGCAGCTCGACCGCCCCGATGATCCGGTCACCGTCCTTGAGGGTGATGACCTCCAGCTCGTCCTTGTTGGCCGGATAGTCCGGCACGACCCGCTTGACCACGCCCTGCTCGGTGCCGAGCGCGAGGCCCTGGCCCGACTCGTCCAGCGAGGTCAGGCAGACGACCTTCTCGTCGGCCTCCAGTCCGGAGAGGAACTCCGAGACCGGGGCGCCGCCCGCCAGGTTCGGCGCGGCATGGGTGTCGGGCAGCTGCAGCAGGTCGATCACCGACAGGCGCAGGAGCCGGCCGTACGAGGTGACCACGCCGATGTCCGCCCGTGCGGTCGCCGCGACCTGCGAGACGATCAGGTCGTGCTTGGCGCGCGCTCCGCCCTCCTCCTCGGGAAGCGGATCGGCGTTCGGCGTGCGGGCGAGCAGGCCGGTGGAGGACAGCAGCACCCGGCACGGGGTGTCCTCGACCTCCAGGGGGACCGCCGCGACGGCCGTCCCCGCCGACTCCAGCAGCACCGTACGGCGCTCCGTGCCGAACTTCTTCGACACCGCGGCCAGTTCCGCCGAGACCAGCTTGCGCAGCTCGGAGTCGGAGTCCAGGATCCCGGTCAGCTCGTCGATCTCGCCGGCCAGGCGGTCGCGCTCGGACTCCAGCTCGATCCGGTCGAAGCGGGTCAGCCGGCGCAGCGGGGTGTCCAGGATGTACTGGGTCTGGATCTCGCTCAGGGAGAAGCGCTCCATCAGGCGCTCCTTGGCCTGCGCGGAGTTGTCGCTGTCCCGGATGATCCGGATGACCTCGTCGATGTCGAGCAGGGCCACCAGCAGGCCCTCGACCAGGTGCAGCCGGTCGCGGCGCTTGCCGCGGCGGAACTCGCTGCGCCGGCGGACTACCTCGAAGCGGTGGTCGAGGTAGACCTCCAGCAGCTCCTTGAGGCCCAGCGTCAGCGGCTGGCCGTCGACCAGCGCGACGTTGTTGATGCCGAAGGTCTCCTCCATCGGCGTCAGCTTGTACAGCTGCTCCAGCACGGCCTCCGGGTGGAAGCCGTTCTTGATCTCGATGACCAGGCGCAGGCCGTGCGAGCGGTCCGTGAGGTCCTTGACGTCCGCGATGCCCTGGAGCTTCTTCGAGCCGACCAGGTCCTTGATCTTCGCGATGACCTTCTCGGGGCCGACCGTGAAGGGCAGTTCGGTGACGACCAGGCCCTTGCGGCGCGGGGTCACGTCCTCCAGGGCCACCGTGGCGCGGATCTTGAAGGTGCCGCGGCCGTTCTCGTAGGCGTCCTTGATGCCCGAGAGGCCCACGATCCGGCCGCCGGTGGGCAGGTCGGGACCCGGGACGAAGCGCATCAGCGCGTCCAGGTCCGCCTCCGGGTAGCGGATCAGGTGGCGGGCGGCCGCGATGACCTCGCCGAGGTTGTGCGGGGCCATGTTGGTGGCCATGCCGACCGCGATCCCGGACGCGCCGTTGACCAGCAGGTTCGGGTAGGCGGCCGGGAGGACGACCGGCTCGCGCTCCTGGCCGTCGTAGTTCGCGGCGAAGTCGACGGTGTTCTCGTCGATCCCGTCCGTCATCAGCGAGGCGGCGTCGGCCATCTTCGACTCGGTGTACCGCATCGCGGCCGGCGGGTCGTCGTTGCCGAGCGAGCCGAAGTTGCCGTGGCCGTCGACCAGCGGGAGCCGCATGGAGAAGGGCTGCGCCATGCGCACGAGGGCGTCGTAGATCGACGCGTCTCCGTGCGGGTGCAGCTTGCCCATGACCTCGCCGACGACCCGGGCGCACTTCACGTAGCCGCGGTCGGGGCGCAGGCCCATCTCGTTCATCTGGTAGACGATGCGCCGGTGCACCGGCTTCATGCCGTCGCGGGCGTCGGGCAGGGCGCGGGAGTAGATCACCGAGTACGCGTACTCGAGGAAGGAGCCCTGCATTTCGTCGACGACGTCGATGTCGAGGATCTTCTCCTCGAAATCCTCCGGCGGCGGGGTCTTCGTGCTGCGGCGGGCCATCGCTGCGCGGCTCCTTAACCAAGAATCGGGATGAGCTGAGCTCTCACGGGGTGGGGCGGGTACGGGACGGGGACGGGGCTGGGACGGACGGGCGGGCGGTTTCGGACAGGGGTGACGCGGACCATTGTGGCCCGAGGCACCGACAACGCCGACTCCGACCCAGGACTGGGCCGGGAACTTCTCCGCCTGCCGACACGCTTGCATACAGTGGCAGGTCTGACAGGAATCTCTGCATCGCGATCGAAGGGACCACATGCCCATGGGTCACACGGCCACAGCTCACGCCGGCTCCGGCGGCCTCACAGCGACCGAGCACCGGCTGGCCAACGGCCTGCGCGTGGTGCTGTCCGAGGACCACCTGACCCCGGTCGCCGCGGTCTGCCTCTGGTACGACGTCGGTTCGCGCCACGAAGTCAAGGGACGTACGGGCCTGGCTCACCTCTTCGAGCACCTGATGTTCCAAGGCTCGAAGAGCGTCTCCGGCAACGGCCACTTCGAACTGGTCCAGGGGGCCGGCGGTTCCCTCAACGGAACCACCAGCTTCGAGCGGACCAACTACTTCGAGACGATGCCGACCCACCAGCTGGAGCTCGCGCTGTGGCTGGAGGCGGACCGGATGGGCTCGCTGCTGGCCGCCCTGGACGACGAGTCCATGGAGAACCAGCGCGACGTCGTCAAGAACGAGCGCCGCCAGCGGTACGACAACGTCCCGTACGGCACGGCCTTCGAGAAGCTGACGGCCCTTGCCTACCCGGAGGGCCACCCGTACCACCACACCCCGATCGGTTCCATGGCCGATCTGGACGCCGCATCCCTGGAGGACGCGCGCGCGTTCTTCCGTACGTACTACGCGCCCAACAACGCGGTGCTCTCGGTCGTCGGCGACATCGACCCCGAGAAGACGCTCGCCTGGGTCGAGAAGTACTTCGGCACCATCCCCGGCCACGACGGCAAGCAGCCGCCGCGCGACGGCTCGCTGCCCGAGATCATGGGGGAGCAGCTGCGCGAGGAGGTCGTCGAGGAGGTCCCGGCCCGCGCACTCATGGCGGCCTACCGGCTCCCGCACGACGGCACCCGCGAGTGCGACGCCGCCGACGTGGCGCTGACCGTCCTGGGCAGCGGCGAGTCCTCCCGGCTCCACAACCGCCTGGTGCGCCGCGACCAGAGCGCCGTCGCGGCCGGTTTCGGCATGCTGCGCCTCGCCGGTGCGCCCTCGCTGGGCTGGCTGGACGTCAAGACCTCCAGCGGGGTCGAGGTGCCCGCCATCGAGGCGGCCGTCGACGAGGAGCTCGCGCGGTTCGCCGCCGAGGGCCCGACGGCCGAGGAGATGGAGCGCGCGCAGGCGCAGCTGGAGCGCGAGTGGCTGGACCGGCTGAGCACGGTGGCCGGCCGCGCCGACGAACTGTGCCGCTTCGCGGTGCTGTTCGGCGACCCGCAGCTCGCCCTGACCGCCGTCCAGCGCGTCCTCGACATCACCGCCGAGGAGGTGCAGGCCGTGGCCGCGGCCCGACTGCGCCCGGACAACCGCGCGGTGCTCGTCTACGAGCCGATCGATGCGGACGGCGCCGAAGAGACCGAAGAGACCGACGCGAACGACCAGAACGAGGGGGCGGAGCAGTGAGCGACACCGCAGCCGACACCGCAGCCGTCACGATGACCTTCCACCCGCGCCCCGAGGCCGGCGAGCCGCAGCCGTGGGCCTTCCCGGCCCCCGAGCGCGGGGTACTGGCCAACGGCCTGACCCTGCTGCGCTGCCACCGCCCGGGCCAGCAGGTGGTGGCGGTCGAGATCAACCTCGCCGCCCCGCTCGACGCGGAGCCCGAGGGCCTCGACGGCGTGGCCACGATCATGGTGCGCGCCCTGACCGAGGGCACCGACAAGCGCTCCGCCGAGGAGTTCGCCGCCGAGCTGGAGCGCTGCGGCGCCACCCTCGACGCGCACGCCGACCACCCCGGCCTGCGGGTCTCCCTGGAGGTTCCGGCCTCCCGCCTGCACAAGGCGCTGGGGCTGGTCGCCGAGGCCCTGCGCGCGCCGGCCTTCGCCGACGCCGAGGTCGACCGGCTCGTGCGCAACCGGCTCGACGAGATCCCGCACGAGAGCGCCAACCCGCAGCGCCGCGCCGCCAAGCAGCTCTCGAAGGAGCTCTTCCCGGCCTCCCTGCGGATGTCGCGCCCGCGCCAGGGCACCGAGGAGACGGTCGCCCGCATCGACTCCGGGGCCGTACGCGCCTTCTACGAGGCCCACGTGCGCCCCGCGACCGCCACCGCGGTGGTCGTCGGCGACCTGACCGGCATCGACCTGGACGCGGTCCTGGCCGACACCCTGGGCGCGTGGACCGGTGACACCACCGCCCCGCGCCCGGTTCCGCCGATCACCGCCGACGACACGGGCCGCGTCGTCATCGTGGACCGGCCCGGCGCGGTCCAGACGCAGCTGCTGATCGGCCGCATCGGGGCCGACCGCCACGACCGGGTCTGGGCGCCCCAGGTGCTCGGCACGTACTGCCTGGGCGGCACGCTCACCTCCCGGCTGGACAAGGTGCTGCGCGAGGAGAAGGGGTACACGTACGGCGTGCGCGCCTTCGGCCAGGTGCTGCGCTCCACCGCCGACGGCAAGGGTGCCTCGATGCTCGCCATCAGCGGCTCGGTGGACACCCCGAACACCGGCCCGGCGCTGGACGACCTCTGGACGGTGCTGCGCACCCTCGCGGAGGGCGGCCTGACCGATGCCGAACGGGACGTGGCCGTGCAGAACTTGGTGGGGGTGGCCCCGCTGAAGTTCGAGACGGCGGCCTCCGTCGCGGGCACGCTCGCCGACCAGGTCGAGCAGGAGCTGCCGGACGACTACCAGGCGCAGTTGTACGCGCGGCTCGCCGAAACCGGCACGGTGGAGGCCACTTCGGCGGTCGTCAGCGCCTTCCCGGTGGACCGTCTGGTCACGGTCCTGGTGGGTGACGCCTCGCAGATCGAGGAGCCCGTGCGGGCCCTCGGCATCGGCGAAGTGACCGTGGTCGCCAACTGATCGTCAGGTGGTCTCCGGCCGTTGTCCGGTCGATCTCGGGCGGGCCGTCAACTGGCCTGTCGCTCAAGGGGCTCCGGCGGCTTGTCCGCCGGGGCCCCTTTTGTCCTTATTTTCCCTTTAGTGGTGTGGTTGCTTGTATGTGGTGTGGCGTACGCAACAAAAGGGCGCGTCTGTTTGGTGATTACCTGATGATCCGCCTAGCGTCGGCCGTGCTGTTCGTCAGGTGTAACCGCCGCGCCCGCGGCACCGGACAGCGATCGCCGAGTCCCCGTCAGGCGCGAGCCTGGGGAGCCGGGGACCCACTTGTGTCCCTGGGGTGAATCGGACCGCCTCGCAAGAGGAGGCCCGTAGGAGACCTTCCTGCTCCGAACCCGTCAGCTAACCCGGTAGGCGAGAGGGAAGGAAAGGATCAGCCCCTTCATGGCGTTTGGCAGTCGTGCAGCCGGTTCCGGTTCCGGCAAGCACCGTGGTTCGAGCCGTCTCAGCCGCAGGACCGCCGGCTATGCCGGCATAGCCGCCCTCGCCACCACTGGTGTCGTCGGCTCCCTGGCCGGTCCCGCGTTCGCCGCGGACCACTCGCCCTCCATCGAGGACACCGGCACCCTCAACACCATCGTGGTCGCCGACGAGCTCGCCGGCGACGTCGAGGCCCAGGCCCAGTCCCAGCAGCGGGCCGCCGAGGCCGCCGCCGCCAAGGCGCAGGCCGAGGCCGACGCCAAGCAGCGCGCCGCCGAGGCCAAGGCGAAGGCCGAAGCCCAGGCCAAGGCCGAGCGCGAGGCCGCCGAGCGCGCCGCCCGCGAAGAGGAGCGCAAGCGCCTCAACACCTTCGTCGCGCCGGTCGACGGCTCCTACGTCAGCACCCAGTACCACGCGGGTGGCGGCATGTGGTCCTCCGGCAGCCACACCGGCATCGACTTCCACGCCGCCTCCGGCACCTCCGTGCACGCGGTCGGCCTGGGCACCGTGGTCGAGGCGGGCTGGGGCGGGGCGTACGGCAACAACGTCGTCATCAAGCACGCGGACGGCACGTACACCCAGTACGGCCACATGTCCTCGCTGAACGTCTCCGTCGGCCAGCAGGTCGCCGCGGGCCAGCAGATCGGCCTGTCGGGCTCCACCGGCAACTCCAGCGGCCCGCACCTGCACTTCGAGGCCCGCACCGGCGCCGACTACGGTTCGGACATCAACCCGCTCACGTACCTGCGCTCGCACGGCGTCAGCGTCTGACCGCTCGCCCCACCGCACGTCTTCCGCGAAGGCCCCGGCTCCCTGAGAGCCGGGGCCTTCGTCGTGTTCCGCGCCTCGCCTTGTGTGAATGTTTCGTATTTCCGGCCGTCCTCGGAAATTATCGTGTGTTGCAATAGAGTCGCAACGCGCACAGCCATACGAAAAAGGCGGAGGTCCGGTCTTGCGTATTCCCGCGCACACGGTATGCACAGCGATCCGCGACGACATCGTCTCCGGGGTCTTCGGGCCCGGCGCCCGGCTGACCGAGGAGGTGCTGGCCCGCCGGTACGGAGTCTCGCGCGTCCCCGTGCGCGAGGCGCTGCGCACGCTGGAGTCCGAGGGCTTCGTGACCACCCGCCGGCACGCGGGTGCCTGCGTGGCCGAGCCGACCGAGCAGGAGGCGGCCGACCTCCTGGAGCTGCGGATGCTCCTGGAGCCCCTCGCGGCCGCCCGGGCGGCCCGGCGGCGCAGCGAGGCCCACCTCAAGGTGCTGCGCGGCCTGGTCAGGCTGGGCCAGGAACGGGCCAGGAGGGGACAGGGGGAGGACCTGCGCTCCCTGGGCGGCTGGTTCCACGAGACGCTCTCCCAGGCCTCGGGCAGCCCCGGGCTCATCGCACTGCTCACCCAGATGCGGCACAAGGTGGCCTGGATGTACGTGGTGGAGGCCCCGGTGCGGCCCGCGGAGTCCTGGGCGGAGCACGGCGCGATCGTGGACGCGGTGGCCCGGGGCGACGCCGAGCGCGCCCGGGCGCTGACCGCGGTGCACGTGGACCGGGCGGCGGGGGCGCACCGGCTGCGCGTGAGGACTTTGCAACCTGCCGTAAACACGGCAAGCGTTCCGCATTAACAAACGGCGTATACAAAGAGGGGATATCCGGGCCGGGTGATCCGGCTCGCACGCCCGGTGCCTCGTACGGCTTTTATGGCCGGAATTCCGGCCGCCCGAATTGACGTGCGTCGGAATTGAGGTGCGCCGGAATGCGCGCGCGCTGGAATGGTGATGCGTGCCTTTCGGGCCGGGCCCGGCCGGGCCCGGCCGGAGTCCCCGAAAGCAGCGAAGCCGTTGCCCTCGACCGTGGTGGCGGTCGGGGGCAACGGCTTCGCCGTGCAAGTCCTGCGGATCCTGCGAGTCCTGCGGGTCGAACCCGAAGGGGTCAGACGGTCTCGGGGAGCTCCTCGAGGCCCTCGGCGACCAGCTTCGCGAGGCGGTCCAGTGCGGCCTCGGCGCCGTCGGCGTCGGACGAGAGGACGATCTCCTCGCCACCCTGGGCGCCCAGGCCCAGAACCGCCAGCATGGAGGCGGCGTTGACGGGGTCGCCGCCGGCCTTCGCGATGGTCACCGGGACGCCGGAAGCGGTCGTCGCCCGGACGAAGATCGAGGCGGGACGAGCGTGCAGGCCCTCGGCCCAGCCGACGTTGACGCGGCGCTCTGCCATGGTGATGCCCTTCAGGTTCTTACGGTTGTCTAGACCAGTCTCTCACGACGCCCGGAATGGTCGAACCGACCTTCGGCCCGATTTTCCCGCCGTTCGACCTACCCCAGCTTGCCCTGATTCGAGACAGCTTGCCCGATGCGCCGCGCCCAGGCCAGTCGACGCGTTCGCGCCTTAAGGTGACCCCATGACGACCGAGTCCGACCCCTCGTACCCGGACCACTGGGAAGCCGACGTCGTCCTTCGGGACGGCGGGACCGCCCGGATCCGGCCCATCACCACCGACGACGCGGGCCGGCTGGTCAGCTTCTACGAGCAGGTCTCGGACGAGTCGAAGTACTACCGGTTCTTCGCGCCCTACCCCCGGCTCTCCGACCGCGACGTGCACCGCTTCACGCACCACGACTACGTGGACCGGGTCGGCCTCGCCGCGACGATCGGCGGCGAGTTCATCGCCACCGTCCGCTACGACCGGATCGGCGCCGACGGCCGTTCGGCCACCGGGCCCTCCGACGAGGCCGAGGTCGCCTTCCTCGTGCAGGACGCCCACCAGGGCCGCGGAGTCGCCTCCGCCCTGCTCGAACACATCGGCGCGGTCGCCCGCGAACGCGGGATCCGCCGCTTCGCCGCCGAGGTGCTGCCCGCCAACAGCAAGATGATCAAGGTGTTCACCGACGCCGGCTACCAGCAGAAGCGCAGCTTCGAAGACGGTTCCGTCCACCTCACCCTCGACCTCGAACCGACCGCCGAGTCCCTCGCCGTCCAGCGCGCCCGCGAGCAGCGCGCCGAGGCCCGCTCCGTCCAGCGGCTGCTGTCCCCCGGATCGGTGGCGGTGATCGGCGTCAGCCGCTCCCTCGCGGGCGTGGGCGCGGCGGCCCTGCGCAACCTGCGCGACAGCGGCTTCCACGGCCACCTCTACGCCGTCAACGAGGCGGTCACCCGCGATCTCCTCGACGGCGTACGGGCCTACCCCACGCTCGGCGCCGTCGGCGCCCCGGTCGACCTCGCCGTCATCGCGGTCCCGGCGGACCGGGTCCCGGACGCGGTCGCGGCCTGCGGCGAACACGGGGTGCAGGGCCTGGTCGTCCTGTCCGCCGGATACGGGGAGAGCGGGATCGAGGGCATGGCCCGCCAGCGCGAACTGGTGCGGCAGGTGCGCTCGTACGGGATGCGGCTGATCGGACCGAACGCCTTCGGGGTGATCAACACGGCCCCCGAGGTGGAGCTGAACGCCTCCCTGGCCCCCGCTCCGGCCCCGGCGCGGGGACGGGTCGGGCTCTTCACCCAATCCGGGGCGATCGGCATCGCGCTGCTCTCCGGGCTGCTGCGGCGCGGGGAGGGGCTGTCCTCCTTCGTCTCCGCCGGGAACCGGGCCGACGTCTCCGGCAACGACATCCTCCAGTACTGGTACGACGACGAGGCCACCGACGTCGCGCTCCTGTACCTGGAGACCCTGGGCAACCCGAGGAAGTTCACCCGGCTCGCCCGGCGCACCGCGGCCGTCAAGCCGGTGGTCGTCGCCAGGGGCGGCCGGCACACCCCCGCCGGGCACGTGGTCCCCGGCACCCGGCTGCCCGAGGCGACGGTCTCGGAGCTGCTGCGGCAGGCGGGCGTCATCCGGGTCGACACGGTCACCGAGCTGGTGGACGTCGGCCTGCTGCTGGCCTCGCAGCCCGTACCGGCCGGGCCGCGGGTGGCCATCCTCGGAAACTCCGAATCGCTCGGCGTGCTCACCTACGACGCCTGCCTGACGGAGGGGCTGCGGCCGCTGCCGCCGCTCGACCTGACCACGGCCGCCTCGCCGGAGGACTTCCGCACGGCCGTCTGTGCCGCGCTGGCCTCGCCGGACACCGACGCCGTCGTCGTCACCGCGATCCCCTGGGTGAGCGAGCACGCGCTCGCCGACGACCTGGCGGAGGCCCTGCGGGCGGCCGCCGCCGCGCACCCCGGCAAGCCGGTGGCCGTGGTCCACGTGGAACTCGGAGCCCTCGCCGAGGCGCTCTCGGCGGCCACGGCGCCGACCGCCGCGGCGGAGCCCGCGGACGCACTCCCCGCGACGCGGCCGACGGCCGCGACGGCCCTGGCGGCCCTGGCCTCCGGGCCCGACGCGGGATCCGGTGCCGGGGCCGATGCCGTGCCCGGTGCCGGCCCCCATGCCGGAGCCGGTGCCGGAGCCGTCGGCGGATCCGGCGGCGGACCCGGTGCCGTGCGCGCCTCCGGGACCGGGGCCCCGCCCTTCTCCGTGCCCGTCGCCGCGGGCGCGCCCTTCCGGCCGGAGCCGGGGTCCGACGCCGCGGGGAGCGCGGCCGTGCCCGCTCCCGGAGTCGCCCGGATCCCCAGCTATCCGGCCGCCGAGCGGGCGGTCAAGGCCGTCGCCGAAGCCGTCCGGTACGGGCAGTGGCGCCGGGGCATCGCCGAGGTCGGGCAGGTGCCCGAGTTCGAGGACATCGACGAGAGCGGCGCCGCCGGACAGCTCTCCCGCCTGCTGGCCGGGGTGGGGGAGGAGCAGGTGGTCACCCTGGACGACCCCGCTGCCCGCGAGCTGCTCGCCCGGTACGGCATCCGGGTGCTCTCCACGCTCCCGGCCCCGAGCCCCGATGCCGCGGTCCGGGCCGCCCAGGTCCTCGGCTACCCCGTCGCGCTCAAGACCACCGCCCCGCACCTGCGCCACCGCGCCGACCTCGGCGGAGTCCGCCTCGACCTCACCACCGAGGCCGAACTGCGCCGCTCGTACGAGGAGCTCACCCACGCGCTGGGCAAACCGCAGGAGCTCCTCCCCGTGGTCCAGTCGATGGTCCCCCGGGGCGTCGACACGGTCATCCGTTCGGTCATCGACCCGGCCGCCGGAGCCGTCCTGTCCTTCGGGCTCTCCGGGGTCGCCTCCGAACTCCTCGGCGACACCGCCCACCGGCTGGTTCCCGCCACGGACAAGGACGCGGCGAGCCTGATCCGCTCCATCCGCACCGCCCCGCTGCTCTTCGGCTGGCGCGGCAGCGACCCCGTGGACACCCCCGCCCTGGAGGAGCTGCTGCTGCGCCTCTCGCGCCTCGTCGACGACCACCCCGAGGTGGTCGGCGTGGCCCTGGAGCCCGTCGTCGTGGCCACCGAGGGGCTGTCCGTGCTCAGTGCGACGGTCCGCGTCGCCCACCCGCCCGCCCGCGGCGACCTCGGCCCGCGGACCCTGCCCAGCTACTGAGGTCCGGGGGACGGGCTCCGGGGCGGCCGTGGTGCCCCGTACGGGCCTTAGGATGGACCTCATGGCGAAATCCGGTACGACGACCCAGGGGCTGCGCACGGCGATCGAGCGCAGCGGCTACTACCCGGCCCTCGTGGCCGAGGCCGTGGAGGCCGCGGTGGGCGGCGAGCCGATTTCGTCGTACCTGGTCCACCAGGAGACGACCTTCGACTCCAACGAGGTGCGCCGGCACGTCACCGTGCTGGTCCTGACCGGCAACCGCTTCATCGTCAGCCACACCGACGAGCAGGCCGCCGACGCCGGTTCCCCGTCGCCGTACGCGACCACCTCCACCGAGTCGGTCAAGCTGGCCAGCATCTCCTCCGTGGTGCTCAGCCGCGTCGTCGCCAACCCGGAGTCCTACACCCCGGGCACCCTGCCCCGCGAGGTCGTCCTGACCATCGGCTGGGGCGCGGTCTCGCGCATCGACCTGGAGCCCGCCGCCTGCGGCGACGCGAACTGCGACGCCGACCACGGCTACACCGGCAACTCCACCGCCGACGACCTCAGCCTGCGCGTCAGCGAGGCCGGTGACGGCCCCGAGGCGGTCCGCCAGACCCTGGTCTTCGCGCAGGCACTCAGCGAAGCGACAGCGGCCACTTCCGCCACCCCCGCCCGCTGATGGCGTCGTACTCCGCCGCGCAGAGCTGGCAGGACGAGCCCGAGCTGCTGGACCTGGCCGGAGCCCCGGTGCCGCACTACGGCACCGGCTCGCTCGCCGACCTGCTGCCCACCCTCGTGGCGGGCCAGGGCGTGCCCGGCTTCGAGGCCTCGATCGCCGAGCTGACCCCGGCCGACCGCAACTGCGTGTTCCTGGTCGACGGCATGGGCTGGGAGCAGATCAAGGCCCACCCGGACGAGGCCCCGTACCTCACCTCCCTGCTCGCCACCTCGCGCGGCGGCACCGGCCGTCCGATCACCGCGGGCTTCCCGGCGACCACGGCGACCTCGCTGGCCTCGGTCGGTACCGGCCTGCCGCCGGCGCGGCACGGCCTGCCCGGCTACACCGTGCGCAATCCCGCCACCGGCGAACTGATGAACCAGCTCCGCTGGCACCCGTGGACCCCGCCCAAGCCCTGGCAGCCGTATCCGACGGTGTTCCAGCAGGCGGACGCGGCCGGGGTGGCCACGGCGCAGGTGTCCTCGCCCGCCTTCCAGACCACCCCGCTCACGAAGGTGGCGCTGAGCGGCGGCACCTTCCTCGGCCGGATGACCGGCGAGGAGCGCATGGACCTCGCGGCCGAACGGCTCGCGGCCGGCGACCGCTCGCTCGTGTACACGTACTACAGCGAGCTCGACGGGGCCGGCCACCGGCACGGGGTCGACTCCGACGCCTGGCGCGGCCAGCTCATGTACGTGGACCGCCTCGTCCAGCGCCTGGCCGGGCAACTGCCGCCGCGCACCGCGCTGTACGTGACCGCCGACCACGGCATGGTGGACGTCCCCTTCGACGAGGACTCCCGCATCGACTACGACGACGACTGGGAACTCGGCGCCGGCGTGGCCCTGCTGGGCGGCGAGGGCCGGGCCCGGCACGTGTACGCCGTACCGGGCGCCGAAGCCGACGTCCTGACCGTCTGGCGCGAGGTGCTCGGCGACCGCTTCTGGGTCGCGAGCCGCGCGGAAGCCCTGGAACTGGGCTGGTTCGGGGCACCGGGCGAGTGCGACGAGCGGGTCCTCGGCCGCATCGGCGACGTGATCGCGGCCGCCCAGGCCGACGTGGCGATCACCGCCTCGCGCGCCGAGCCCAACGAGTCGGCCCTCGCGGGCATGCACGGCTCGATGACCCCGGCCGAGCAGCTCGTCCCGCTGCTCGAAATCCGCTCCTGAGGCTCCTCCCGCCCCCACCCGCCCTCCCCTCCTCCATCGAAAGGCGCTGTACTCCCCATGCCCGAGCTGGTGTTCTTCTCCGGAACCATGGACTGCGGAAAGAGCACGCTGGCGCTCCAGATCGCCCACAACCGCGATGCGCGGGGCCTGCAGGGCGTGATCTTCACCCGTGACGACCGGGCGGGCGAGGGCAAGCTCTCGTCCCGGCTCGGTCTGGTGACGGAGGCGGTCGAGGCGCCGCAGGACATGGACCTGTACGCCTACGTGGTGGCCCAGCTGTCGGCGGGCGGCAAGGCGGACTACGTGATCGTGGACGAGGCCCAGTTCCTGGAGCCCGCCCAGATCGACCAGCTGGCCCGCATCGTGGACGACCTCGGCATGGACGTCTTCGCCTTCGGCATCACCACGGACTTCCGCACGAAGCTCTTCCCCGGCTCCCAGCGCCTGATCGAGCTCGCGGACCGGCTGGAGCAGCTCCAGGTCGAGGCCCTGTGCTGGTGCGGTGCCCGCGCCACGCACAACGCCCGCACGGTGGGCGGCGAGATGGTCGTCGAGGGCGCGCAGGTCGTGGTGGGTGACGTGAACCGCCCGGCGGAGGAGATCGGCTACGAGGTACTGTGCCGCCGCCACCACCGCAAGCAGATGACGAGCGCCTCGGCCCGTGCGGGTGCCCTCTCCCCGGACGTCCTCCCGGTCAACCACGCCTGACCGGGCCTTCGCGGGGGGCCTGAGGGAACCAGTGGGGTCCCCGGTAGCGTGTTGTTCCAGGACGCCGGCCGGCGCTGGAGGGGATGCAGCCCATGGAACTGACCGCAGAGATCGCGGCGATACGGAGCGGGGCGGGTGATTCCGGCCGCCTGTTGGGGGAGTTCCGGCGGGCCGTCCTGCTGGTTCCGCTTCCGGACGGCCCCGACGCCGGCCTGATGTCGGCGGTGTCCGGTGGCATCCTGCTGGAGCAGGCGAAGCGTGACGGGGGCGGCCACTGATGGGTTGGCGGGATTTCGTACCGGACGTCATCGAGGACGGTGTCGAGAAGGGTGCGGAGAAGGTCGGCGACGCCGTCGAGTGGGCTGGCGACAAGACGGCCGACCTCGCTGAGGGGGTGGGTCTGGACGGTGCGGGTGACTGGATCCGTGACAAGAGCCGCTCGGCGGCGAACCAGCTCGGTGCGGACGTCTCCGAGCTGGAGCTGGGGCAGACCGACGATCCCCACAAGCTGGTCTACGGAAGCGTGTCGAAGATCCGCGCGCAGGTGTCCCATCTGAACGACTTCAAGGCGGCCTTCGACAAGGTCGGCAACGGTCTGAAGGGCATGGGCGAGCCGGACGGCCTCAAGGGCGCGACGGCCAACTCGTTCCGGGAGGCCGTGGCGAAGGAGCCGCCGCGCTGGTTCAAGGCCTCGGACGCCTTCGGGAAGGCCGCGGACGCGATGGGCCGGTTCGCGGAGACGGTGGAGTGGGCCCAGGGCCAGGCCAAGGAAGCGCTGGAGGAGTACAACCGGGCGAAGAAGGTCTCCACCGACGCCCGCAACGCCCACAAACAAGCTGGTCGACACCTACAACGACGCGATCAAGGCGAAGAAGGACCCGCTGCCACCGCGTCCCTCGGAGGATTTCACCGACCCCGGCACGTCGATCGCCAAAGCGGCGCAGGAGAAGCTGGATACGGCCCGCAAGCAGCGCAACGACGTCGCGGAGACGGTGCGTACGGCGGTGCGTGCGGCCCGCGACGCGGCTCCGCCGAAGCCCTCGTACGCCGAGCAGCTCGGCGACGGGATGGACTACCTGGACCTGGCCAAGACGCACCTGGCGGGCGGTGTTCTCAAGGGCACCGCCGGCATGGCGAACTTCGCGCGGGCGCTGAACCCGATGGACCCGTACAACCTCACGCACCCGGCCGAGTACGTGACGAACCTGAACTCGACGGCCGCGGGTCTGGTCACGATGGCCAACGACCCCATGGGTGCGGGCAAGCAGATGCTCGACGAGTTCATGAAGGACCCCTCCGAGGGCATCGGCAAGATGATCCCGGAGCTCATCGGTTCCAAGGGCCTGGGCTCCCTCAAGAAGATCGGATCCGCGGCCAAGCACCTCGACGACCTCAAGGGACCCGGCCGCAGGGCCCTCGACGGCGACGGCCCCGATGCGCACAAGACCCCCGACGGGGAGAAGCAGTCCAAGGGCACCGACCCGGTCGACCTCGCCACCGGCCGGATGTTCCTGCCCCAGACCGATGTCGACGTGCCCGGCATCCTGCCGCTGGTCTTCACCCGCCGTACTGAGTCGGGCTGCGCGGTCGGCCGCTTCATGGGACCCGCCTGGACGTCGACCGCGGACGAGCGGCTGGAGATCGACGGGGCCGGAGTCGTCCACGTCACCGCCGACGGGCTGATCATCGCGTACCCGCATCCGGCCCCCGGCCTGCCCACCGGACCGCAGGGCGGCGGCGCCCGCAGCGTGCTGGCCCGCGATGCCGTCGGCGACTACACGGTCTCCGACCCCGACAGCGGTCTCACCAGGCACTTCGCCGCCCCCTCCGGCGGCGGACCGGACGGCGCTGGTGGCCGTGACGGTGAGGCCTGGCTGTCCGGCATCACCGAACGCAACGGCCACACCATCACCGTGGACCGCGGCCAGGACGGTGTGCCACTGGCCTTGGTCCACTCGGCCGGCCACGAAGTGAAGCTGTCCGTCACCGACGGCCTCGTCACGTCCCTGGCCCTGGTCGGCGGGGGTGAGGGCGGCGCGGATCTGCCGCTGATGGACTACGGCTACGAAGACGGCAACCTCACCGCGGTCACGAAGCCTTCGGGTGCCACCACCGCCTTCGTGTACGACGACCGTCGCCGCGTCACCGCCTGGATCGATTCCAACGCCAGCCGCTACGACTACGTCTACGACGACCGCGACCGTGTGGTGGCACAAGGCGGCGAGGCCGGCCACATCCAGATCACCCTGGCGTACGGCGAGCCGGACCCACGGACAGGCCACCGCACCACCACGCTCACCACCCCCGACGGGCAGGTGACCCGCCACCTGTTCGGCCCTGACTGCCGTGTCCTGGCAACCACGGACCCGCTCGGTCACACCACCCGCTTCACGTACGACCGGCGCGGCAACCTCCTGACCCGCACGGACCCGCTGGGCCTCACCACCGGCTTCTCCTACGACGAGGACGGTCACCCCGTCCGCGTGATCTGCCCCGATGGTGGGGAAATCCACGCAGTGCGCGGCCCGTTCGGCCTGCCCGTGGAGATCGTCGGACCGGACGGCGCACGCGTGCTCCACGCGTACGACGCACGCGGCAACCGGACGGCGGTGACCGATCCGGCCGGTGCCACCACCCGTTACACCTACGACGATGCCGCCCGCATCACGTCGCTCACCGACGCCGAGGGCGCCACGACCCGCGTGGTGTGCGACGCGGCGGGGCTTCCCGTACAGGTGAGCGACCCGGGCGGCGGCGTGACCCGTACGGAGCGGGACGCCCTGGGCCGACCGGTCCGCATCACCGATCCGGTGGGTGGTGTCACCCGCCTGGAATGGGACGCCGACGGGCAGCTCGCCCGGCGCACCGGCCCCGACGGCGCCACGGAGACGTGGACGTACGACGGCGAGGGAAACCTCCTCACCCACACCGACGCGTCCGGTGGGGTCACCCGCTCCGAGTACACCCACTTCGACCTGCCGGCCGCCCGTACCGGACCCGACGGCGCACGCTACGAGTTCGAGCACGACTCCGGGCTGCGCCTCACCCGCGTCACCAATCCGCACGGGCTGACCTGGACGTACACGTACGACGCCGCCGACAACATCGTCTCCGAGACGGACTTCGACGGCCACACCCTCACCTACCAGCTGGACGCCTCCGGCCGGCTGGCCGCCCGCGTCGACGCGCTCGGCGGGACCATCTCGTACGAGCGCGACCGGCTCGGCCAGCCGGTTCGCAAGGACGTCGACGGCCAGGTGACGGCCTACGCCTACGACAGGGCCGGACGTCTGCTGGAGGCGGTCGGACCGGACGGGGAACTGCGCTACCAGTACGACCGCCGCGGCCTCATCAAGACCGAACTGGTCGACGGCCGCCCCATCAGCTACGCGTACGACGCCCTGGGCCGCCGTACGCGCCGCACCACTCCCAGCGGTCACGTCACCTCCTACGTCTACGGCGCCGACGGACGGGCAAGCTGTCTCACCACCGGCGGGCAGCGCGTCGAGTTCACCCACGACGCCGCCGGACGCGAACTGGCCCGGGTCTTCGGCGACGCGGTCACCATGACCTCGGCCTGGGACGAAGCCGGGCGCCTCTCGGAGCAGCACATCACCGCGGGAAGACGGGCGGTCAACAGCCGTGCATACGCCTACCGCGCCGACGGCCGCCTGCTGTACGTCACGGACCGACTGGCGGGCGCGCGCACCTTCGACCTGGACCGGGCGGGCCGGGTCACCGCCGTCCACGCCCGGGGCTGGACCGAGCGCTATGCCTACGACGCCTCGGGCAACCAGACCTCGGCGTCGTGGCCGTCCGGCCACCCGGGCGGGGAGGCCAACGGAACGCGTACCTACACGGGCACCAGCCTCACCCGGGCCGGCGACGTCCGTTTCGAACCCGACGCCCTGGGCCGGGTCACGCTCCGCCAGAAGACCCGCCTCTCCCGCAAGCCGGACACCTGGCGCTACACGTGGGACACCGAGAACCGCCTCATTTCTGTGACCACCCCTGACGGGACACGGTGGAGGTACCGCTACGACCCGCTCGGCCGCCGCACCGCGAAGCAGCGCCTGGGGGCCGACGGCGAGAGCGTGTCGGAGGAAGTGCGGTTCACCTGGGACGGCATGACGCTGTGCGAACAGACCAGCAGTCAGCCGGACGTCCCGCACACGGTCGCCCTCACCTGGGACCACCGCGGCGACGTCCCCCTGGCCCAGACCGAGCGCATCCTTACGGCCGATGACCGCCAGGATGAGATCGACCGCCGCTTCTTCGCCATCGCCACCGACCTCATCGGCACCCCCACGGAGCTGATCGACGAATCCGGCGACATCGCGTGGCGCAACCGGTCCACCCTGTGGGGCACCACCACCTGGTCCCGCGACAGCAGCACCTACACCCCGCTCCGCTTCCCGGGCCAGTACTACGACCCTGAGACCGGCCTCCACTACAACCTCTTCCGGCACTACGACCCCGAAACGGCCCGCTACCTCACGCTCGACCCGCTGGGACTGGGGCCCGCGCCCAACCCCTCCACCTACGTCGAGAACCCGCACTCCTGGACCGACCCTCTGGGTCTCGCCCCGTGCCCGAGGGGTGGGTGGGAGAGCAAAGCCGACTTCTCCAGCCAGAAGGTCATGAGCAAGAAGTTCCACGCCCACGCGGGAGACTTCCTCGACACCCCCGGAAACCTGAACAAGGCCAACTTGCAGCGGTTCGAACAGGCCATGCGCGACCACATGACGGGGGACGGGACGAAGATCTACCGCTTCGACTACAGAAATCAGGGTCAGGCAGTCGGGTTCATCGACCCGGCATCGCAGAAGATGGTGATGCTGCACGCCGATGGTACGTTCTGGTCGGCCTGGAAGCTGGGCGACAAGCAGTTCCAGGGAATCATCGACAAAGGGTTTTTGTGGTGACCGGTTCGGAATACGAGGACGCGGAACGCGACGGCGCACCGGACGTGCGGGCCGTGCTCGGCCGGGACGGCACCTTCGCCCCGTCCTGGCTCCGCGGTAAATCGGTGACCCCGGTGCCCGCGGGCACCCGGCTCGACGCGGAGCTGGGACGCCGGATCGCAGCCGGCTGCCGTGCGGTCGGGTCCCCGTACGTCCTCGCCACTGACCTCGCCGACGCCTCCGGCGCGATCGCCGGTACGCGGTCCCTGTCAGCCACGGGTACGGAGGGCATGGACGTCCACCCGCCGTTCCTGCTGTGCGCGCCCGGCCTGCAAGGGGCTGTCCTCTTCCCCGGACCGGGCTACGCGCTGATCGCGGGAACGGCCGCGTTCATGGCGGCAGCGGTCGGGGAAGGGGTCGACACGGCACGCGCGCGCTTCGGCCGTCACGCGCGCGCCCTGGCGGACCGCCAACCCGCGCTGCCGACCGTGGCAGCCGCGTACGGGCCCGTGCACCGGGCATGGTCCCGGCCCGAGGACATCGACCCGCAGAGCGCTGCGGCCCGGCAGCTGGCGCTGCTCGACGCGTTCGCCGAAGGGACCTGCGCGGCAAGCGACTTCGCAGCCGGCTGGTGGGAAGCCCGTCGTGCGTCCCAGACGAACGGCGAACGGCTCCAGGGGCCGCTCGGCACCCTCTTCGACCAGGTGTTCATGATCCTCGAGGACTACGAAGTCGATCCCGCGTTCGCCGAGCCCGGGGACCTCGACGACGCCGGGCTCGAGGCCGCGGTGCGTGCTGCCCGGGACGCCTTCCGGAACCAGGAAACCGGACGAAGCGGGAGCTGAGACGCGGTGGCCGCACCCGACCCGGAAGCAGAGGCCATACGGTTGTGGGACCTGGCCGGACGGCTGACGGAGGCGGTCGAGGCGCCGCAGGACATGGACCCGGTACGCCTACGTGGTGGCCCAGCTGACGAGCGCCTCGGCCCGTGCGGGTGCCCTCTCCCCGGACGTCCTCCCGGTCAACCACGCCTGACAGGGCCTTCGCGGGGGGCCTGAGGGAACCAGCGGGGTCCCCGGTAGCGTGTTGTTCCAGGACGCCGGCCGGCGCTGGAGGGGATGCAGCCCATGGAACTGACCGCAGAGATCGCGGCGATACGGAGCGGGGCGGGTGATTCCGGTCGCCTGTTGGGGGAGTTCCGGCGGGCCGTCCTGCTGGTTCCGCTTCCGGACGGCCCCGACGGCGGCCTGATGTCGGCGGTGTCCGGTGGCATCCGGTGGATCTACGCGTTCACGGACGAGGAGGCGCTCGCCCGGTTCGCGGCGGCGCGCGGCGAGGCGGACGCCGGCCGGGAGTGGGAGTACCTCTCGATACTGGGCGCGCGGCTGGTGGACGCGGTGGTCCCGACGGCGGACCGTCCGGCGGGCGTGGCCGTGAACGTGGCGGACGAGGACGGGTCGATGTTCTTCCCGCCGGTGGTGGGGATCGTTCCCGACGGCAGTGCCGTGGACCTGGACCGTGGGGAAGTGGCCTGATGGCGGGTGACGGGGACCTCGAGGTATCGCCGGCGGCGGTCAAGAACATCCGGGACGGTCTGCGGGCGGCGATCGGTGAGCTGCGGGAGTCGGGGGACGCGGCGGGTGCCTCGCAGGGTGCCGGCTTTTCCGATCTGTCGATGACGGGGATGGAGGCCGGTCACGCCGGGCTGGCGACCGACTTCGAGGATTTCTGTGAGCGTTGGGAGTGGGGGGTGCGGAGTCTGGTGCAGAACGCGAGTGCGCTGGCCGGGAACCTCGGGATCGCTGCGGGCACGGTGTGGGAGGAGGAGCAGTACGTCCAGGGCGCGTTCAAGGTGGTGGTGAACGCGGCCGCGTTCGGTAATCCGCACGCGAGTGAGGACGAGATCGAGCAGAAGTCGTGGGGCGACATGTTCTCCGCGGACGCCTACAAGCCCGACTACAGCGCCGAGTCGTTCGAGAAGAGTGCCCAGGACATGGGGAAGACCTGGTCGGACACGGGCGAGAAGCTGGCGTCGACGGGGAAGATCGGTTCGTTGAACGATCTGCTGGAGCAGGCGAAGCGTGACGCGGGGGAGGGCTGATGGGTCTGGGGGACTTCGTACCGGACTTCATCGAGGACGGGATCGAGAAGGGCACCGAGAAGGTCGGCAACGGTCTGAAGGGCATGGGCGAGCCGGACGGCCTCAAGGGCGCGACGGCGAACTCTTGGGTTCCTGACGGGGATCAAGGACGCCCTGAACGGCGACCGGTCCTTCTCGCTCGACGCGATGGGGCGCGTCACCACAGTGGACGCGGATGGCTGGTCGGAACGCTACGGCTATGACGAGACGGGCAACCAGACGTCGGCCTCCTGGCCGGACGCCCATCCTGGACAGGATTCCTGTGGCGAGCGCACGTACACGGGTACCCGGATCGCCAGGGCGGGCCGCATGCGCTACGAGCACGACGAGCGGGGCCGGGTGGTGCTCCGACAGCGGACCAGGCTGTCCCGCAAGCCGGACACCTGGCGCTACGAGTGGGGCGCCGAGGACCGGCTCGCGGACGTCGTGACCCCGGACGGCCCCCGCTGGCGCTACCGGTACGACGGACTGGGCCGCCGCACGGCGAAACAGTGCCTCGCGCCGATCGGTGTGGTGCCAGAGGTCGTGGAGGAGACCCTCTCCACCTGGGACGAAACGACGCCGTGCAGGAACCGAGCTGAAATGTGGTGGATGCCCAAGCCAAACTGGGACGGGGCGGCCGTTCCTACCGTACGGACCCGAGCAGGGCGGCGATGCGGGTGAATCCGCGGTGTTCCGCGTGCTCGAGGGCGGTCACGCCGTCGCCGTCCGGGAGGTGCGGCGTGGCGCCGGCGGCGATGAGCAGTTCCACGATCTCCTGATGCGCGCGGCCGCCGTCGCCGAGGATGACGGCTTCGAGCAGTGCGGTCCAGCCGAGCCGGTTGACGTGGTCGACGTCGATGTCGGTTTCCCGGAGCAGCGCCCGCACGTAGTCGACGTGGCCGCGTTCGGCGGCGGGGATCAGGGCGATGCCGCCGAAGCGGTTGCGCAGGGTGAGGTCGGGGCGGGCCGGGAGCAGGGTGCGCATCATGCGGACGCTGCCGGTGACACCGGTGACCAGCCAGGGGCTGTCGTCGCGGTCGTCCTGGGCGTCCGGGTCGGCGCCGGCGGCGACGAGGACCTCGGCGGCCGCCACGTGGTCGCCCAGGGAGGCGAGCAGGAGCGGGGTGCGGCGGTGTTCGTCACGGGCCTCGATGTCGGCGCCGGCGGCGAGGGCCGCGCTCACGGCGTCGGCGTCGCCCGTGTCGGCGGCGGCCAGCAGGGTTCGGTCGGCAGGGTCCATGGAGGTCCTCCTCAGGTGGGGCGGGGTGGGCCGTGTCGTCGGGCCCACTCTGCCACTCCCGGGTCAGCGGCCGGCTCGCCCGCACAGACCGCGGCCTCTACAGCGGCGCGGTGCTCAGCGTGGGCAGCGACGGGTCCCTGGATGCCGCGCTCGTGCTCCGCACGGTCTTCCGGCAGGGCGGCCGCACCTGGCTGCGGGCGTGGCCGGAGGGCCTCCCGGCCACGCATGAAACTTTACAGTGTTGTTCGATATGGGTCCGGCTCGGCGCTACTCTGAACCCGAACGGTAGTGTTCAACTTAAGGAGTTCCGCCGTGCCTTCCGTGCCGTCCCCGTCACCCGCCGCGGCCCCACCCGGCGCGGCAGGCCATCCGCTGCGCTGGCCGATCCTGGCGGTGCTGTGCCTCAGCCTGCTGATCGTGGGGCTCGACGTCACCGTGGTCAACGTCGCCCTGCCCACGCTCGTCGGCGAACTCGGCGCGTCCACCAGCGAACTGCAGTGGCTGGTGGACATCTACAGCCTGATGGCGGCCGGCCTGATGCTCTTCGCGGGCAGCCTCGCCGACCGGTACGGCCGCAAGCCCGTCTTCCTGTCGGGACTGGTCCTCTTCGCCGGCGCCTCCGCCGTCGCCGCCTTCTCGGACAGCACCGCCCAGCTCATGACCGCCCGCGGGGTGATGGGCGTCGGCGAGGCACTGATCATGCCCGCGACCCTCTCGATCATCGGCACGGTCTTCACCGATCCCGTCGAGCGGATGAAGGCCATCGGGCTCTGGTCCGCCATGATCGGCGTGGGTCTGGCCATGGGGCCGCTGGTCGGCGGCTGGCTGCTCGGCCGGTTCTGGTGGGGCTCGGTCTTCCTCATCAACGTGCCCATCGGCATCATCGCGCTGGCCGCCGCGATCAAGACGGTGCCGAACTCCCGGGCCGCCGTGGCCCGGAGCCTGGACCTGCCGGGCGCGCTGCTCTCCGTACTCGGGGTCGGCACCCTCCTCTGGGCCGTCATCGAGGGCCCGGCCGAGGGCTGGACCAGCGCGAAGGTACTGGCCGGGTTCGCCGTCGCGGCGCTGCTGCTGGCCGGGTTCGTCGTCCGCGAGTGCACCGCGCGCGAACCGATGCTCCCGCTCGGGATCTTCGCCCACCGGCGGCTGGCCATCGGCAACGTCCTGGTCTTCCTGGGCCTGCTGTCGCTCCTCGGGGCGCTGTTCGTGCTGGTCCAGTACCTCCAGTTCGTGCTCGGCTACGACGCCGGCGCCACCGGGCTGCGGATCGCCCCCACCGCGCTGATCATCCTGCTGGCCGCCCCGCTCGCCTCGTTCCTCGGCCAGTACGTGGACACCCGCCGGCTCGCCGCCGCGGGGCTCGCCTTCGCCGCGGTCTCCCTGCTGATCCTCGCCACCACCGGGGACGGCGACGGCTACGGCCGGGCCCTGGCGGCCATGCTCTTCCTCGGCTTCGGCGCGGGCTTCATCATCGGCCCGACCAGCGACGCCATCGTGGGCTCCCTGCCCGAGGACGACCTGGGCGTCGGCTCCGCCACCAACAGCGCGGCCGTGCAGCTGGGTTCCGCGCTCGGGGTCGCCGTACTGGGCAGCCTGCTCGCCGGCACGTACCGCGAGGAGCTGGCGGCCGGCCAGGCCGCCGCCGGTCTGCCGCAATCCGCGCTGCACGCGGCGGGGGACTCCGTGGGTGCGGCCTTCGCGGTCGCCGCCCAGCTGCCGGCCCAGGCGGGGCAAGCACTGGCCGAGGCGGCGCGGTCCGCGTACGTCTCCGGCATGGCGCCCGCGATGTTCACCGGTGCGGGCGTCGCCATCGCCGGCATCGCCGTCGCCCTGTTCCTCTTCCCCCGGGGCAAGGCGGGCGACGGCGCGGCCCCGGCGAAGACCGGGGGACAGCCGGTACGGACGCCCGCGCAGGCACCGGCCCCCGGCCGGGTCGGAGCCTGACCGGGACCCGCCCCGATGCTCCTGCGTGCCGGGCCGTACACCCCCGTCGGCCCGGCACGCAGGGTGAGAAACCGATCTGGCGCACCGCGAAGGAGGTGACATACGCTCCCACCCATGTCCACGCCGTCTCAAAAAGCCCGCCGCGCCCCTGCAGCAGAGCGGGAGGAACCCCGCCGCCGCGCGGATGCCGAGCGGAGCATCGCGGCCATCGTCGCCGCCGCGATCGACTGCTTCCGACAGGACCCCAACGTCAGCCTGACCGCCGTCGCCAGTGCGGCCGGGGTCAGCCGGGTCACGCTGTACGCGCACTTCCCCTCCCGCGAGGCCCTGATCGGCGCGGTACTGGACCACTCCGTCGGACAGGCGGACGCCGCCCTCCAGGCGCAGGGGCTCGACGAGGGCCCGGCGGACGAGGCGTTCTCCCGCCTGGTGCGGTCCGGCTGGCGGATCCTGGAGCGCCACGCCTTCCTGCTCGCCGCCTCCGAAGGGGTCATCACCCCGGCCCGCCGCCGCGCCCACCACGAGAAGGTCCTCGCGCGCGTGGAGCGGGTCCTGGTCCGCGGCCAGGCGGAGGGCGTGTTCCGCACCGACCTCCCGCTCTCCTGGCTGGTCACGACCTTCTACAGCCTGCTGCACGCGGCGAGCGCCGAGACGGACGCCCGCCACCTCAAGGTCAAGGACGTCCCCGACATCCTGGACCGCACGCTCTCGTCCATCCTGCGGGCCGCACCACCCTCCTGACGCTCCGTACGGGGCGTCCCGTACCGAAGCCGGAGCACCCATGCACCGCAACGAAGCACTCGTCCGCACCTGTCTGGCCGCGATCAGCGGGGCCGACGCGGACGGCTGGCTCGCCTGCTACACCGACGACGCCGTCTCCTGGGACGTACCCCTCGACTCCTTCTGGCGCGGACGCGAAGGACTGGAAGCGGGCGTGCGCTCCTGGGTGGCCGCGATACCGGACACCCGGATGGAGATCCGCACCCTCTTCGCGGACGACCGGTCCGGCGCCTGCGAGTGGACCATGTCGGGCACCCTGGAGAGCTCCCTCGACGGACTGCCCCCGCAACTCGCCGCGCTCGCCGAGGGAAAGTCCTTCACCATGCCGGGATCGACCGTCTACCGCTTCTCCGCGGACGGCCGGATCCAGCAGGAGTCCCTGTACTGGGACCTCGCCGGCGTCCTCGGACAGTTCGGGCTGCTGCCTCCCCTGTGACCGTCGGGCGGGAGGGGTGACACGCGGTCGGCCGATCGCTTTTATCCTGATATAGGCCTGCTCGGCGACAATATGGCTGTTCGTCCATTCCAGGGAGCCAGCCAGGAGGCGCACGTGCGGCCCGACCCCAGCGGCCCCTCCGGCCCGCCGTGTCCCGCCGCTGAGGACGCGGCCGAGGGGAGGGGCGGGGCGCGCGGAGCAGCGGTTCCCGGCACCGACCCCGACGACCGGCGGCTGGCCCTGGTCATGCGCGTCACGTTCTTCGTGCTGGTCGGCACGTCGATGGTCCGGTTCGTCCAGCGGCACACCCAGGAGGCCCGCGCCCCCTGGGTGATCGCCCTCGCAGTGGTGCTCGCCGTCCTCTACGCGTTCGGCCCCTCCCTTGCCGTCAAGGCGACGCCCACCGGCCGTGGCCGTACGCCGTGGCCGCCGGCCCCCCTGTCGGCCTGGCTGGGAGCGGTCGTCACGGCGTGGGCCGTCCTCGTCCTCCTCGCGCCCAGCTTCGCCTGGGTCGCGGTTCCCCTCTTCTACTCCGCGCTGCGCACCCTGCCGCCCGTCGCCGCCTACGTCCTCGTCGCGTTCCTCACCCTCTTGGTGATCTTCGCCCAGCTGACGCTGGCCCCCCGCTTCAACCTCGACCTGGTGATCGGACCGGCCGCCGTCGCCGCGCTCACCACCTCGGTCTTCCTCCACATGCAGCGGCAGGCGGCCCGCCAGCACGCCCTCATCGACGACCTGGTCCGCACCCGCCGCGAGCTCGCCGCGACCGAGCGCCGCGAAGGAACCCTCGCCGAACGCCAGCGCCTGTCGATGGAGATCCACGACACGCTCGCCCAGGGCCTGTCCAGCCAGCGGATACTGCTCCAGGCCGCCGAGCGGACCTGGGACGCCGACCCCGCCAAGGCCCGCAGCCACGTCCGGGCCGCCGCGTCCATCGCCGAGCTCAACCTCGCCGAGGCCCGCCGTTTCGTGCACGACCTCGCACCCGCCGACCTCGCCCGCGGCGGCGGCCTCGAAGCCGCCCTGCGGGCCCTCGCGGACCGCGAGTCCGGCGCCGGGCTCACGGTGCGCGTCCACGTCGACGCGGGAGGGCACACCGCTCCGCTGCCCGAACGCGTGCAGTCCGCACTGCTCCGCATCGCCCAGGGCGCGCTGGCCAACGTACGGGAGCACTCCGGCGCCACCACCGCCGCGCTCACGCTCACCCGCCTCGACGACCAGGTCGTCCTCGACGTCGCGGACAACGGACGGGGATTCGACCCCGGCGCCCTCCCCGAGGACCCGTCCGGCCTGCGCGGACACGGGGTCCCGGCGATGCGGGTCCGGATGCGGCAGCTCGGTGGAACCCTGACCGTCGAGTCGGCCCCCGGAGAGGGAGCCGTCCTGACCGCCGCCGTCCCGCTCCCCGCGCCCTGAGGGCGCCGGACGCGGACGGGGCGTCCTTCCCGTCCGTCCCGCCCGGCCGGCTGCCGGTGCGGGGAGGAGGGAAGGACGCCCGGTAGGCCGTTCAGGAGGCGGTGGAGCGGGACGAGGCCCTGTCCGTGCACAGGGCCCAGATGATGAAGACGCCGATGGCGATGGAGATGAGGCCCCAGAGCGGGGTGTAGGGCAGCCACAGGAAGTTGAGGATGATGTCCAGTGCGACGATCACCACGCCCGTGACCTTGGCCCAGGCCGCGCCCTTGAGGATGCCCGCGCCGACGACCACGAGCACGATGCCGAGGACGAGGTGGATCCACCCCCACGCCGTGACGTCGAACTTGAAGGTGTAGTCGCCCACGCTCGCGTAGACGTCGTCGTTCGCGATGCCGACGATGCCCTTCAGGATGCCGAGGACGCCCTCCACGAGCATCAGCACTCCGGCGAACACGGTGCCGCTCGCCGCCCACGGACTCGGCCCGTCGGTGGTGTACCTGCTGTTGGGGGCCCTGCTGGGGGGCGTTGCCTGTGCCACGAGAGGCTCCTTCGTCGGGCGGGACGCCGAGGGTCCTGCGTTGCGCCCAGCGTCGGCGCCCGGGGCGTACGGGGACATTCGAGCGCGGCCGTTCGGGTGAATTCCGGGTACGCCGGAAGGCCGGCCGCGCGGGGTGCGCGGCCGGCCTTCCGTGGGCGGGGGTGCGGGGTCAGGGGGTCGTCTTGCCGACCTCCAGGTCGGCCGTCGGGTCCTTGACCGTGCCCCCGGGCGGGCCGGCGGCCGCGCTCGTGTTGTTCGCGGGCTTGGGGTCGTGGGTGAGGGAGTCGACGGTCGCGGTGTTGCGGATGTCGGATCCGTTCCCGGTGTACTCCGGGTCCAGCTTCACCTTGATCACCCAGGTCATCGAGGCTCCGGGCGCCAGCCGCGGCAGCGCGCCGCAGGTGACGGTCCGCCCCGAGGTGCACGTGGCGTCGCCGGACACGAAGCTCAGCGCGGTCGGCAGCGTGTCGGAGACCGTGATCTGCTCGGCCTGGGAGGGGCCGTTGTTGGTGACGGTCAGGGCGTAGTCGAAGCTCTCGCCCGGGGCCACGGGGGCGGTCTGGACGGCCTTCTTGACGATGGCCAGGTCCGCGGCGGGATCCGTGACGTGCCCGCCGGGCACGGTCGCGGTGCTCTTGTCGTTCCCGCTCGCCGGGTCGATGTTGTCGGCCGTCACCTGGGCGGTGTTCTTCAGGTCGCTGCCGTCTCCCGCGTAGGCGGGATCCACCTTCACGGTGAGCAGGTACTCGACCGTGTCACCGAGCTTGAGCGGGCTGGTGCGCTTGCACGACACCAGGTGTCCGGCGACGGTGCACCCGGCCGGGGAGGACGCCACGTACGAGAGGCCCTCGGGAAGGGCGTCGGTGAGCTTGACGTTGAAGGCGTCGGCCGACGGGCCGTTGTTGGAGACCCGGATGCGGTAGTCGAAGGTCTCGCCCGGCACCGGGGGCTTGGTGCCGACGGCCTCCTTGACCACTTCCAGGTCCGCGGTCGGCTTGTTGACGGTGCTGCCGGGCAGGCCCGCCGGGCTGCTCGTGTTGTTCTCCGGCCTGGGGTCCTTGGTCCGGGAGGTGGCGGTCGCCGTGTTGCGGATGTCGGATCCGTTGCCGGTGTAGTTGCCGTCCAGGCGGACGGTGAACCGCCAGGTCCGGGAGGCCGAGGGCTCCAGTACGGCCACCGGGCCGCAGCTGACCGTACCGTCGGTGACCGAGCAGCCGTCGGGGGAGGAGACGAAGGCGAGCTGCGCGGGCAGCTTGTCGGTGACGGTGGTGCCCAGGGCCCGGGACGGCCCGTCGTTGGTCGCGCTCACCACGTACGCGAAGGTCTGCCCGGGGGCGATCGGGGTGTCGTCGGCCGGCCGCTTGGTCGTCCACACGTCGGCCTGCGGGGCGGTGACCCCGCCCGGCGGCAGCACGGCGTGCGAGGTGTTGTCGGCGGGCTCGGGATCCTTGGACGCGGAGGCCGAGGTCGCCGTGTTGTGCAGGTCGCTGCCGTCACCGGAGTAGGCGGCGTCCAGCTTCACCTTGAAGGTCCACACCACCTCGCCGCCGGGGACGAGCCGGGCCAGCGGACCGCAGGTGACGGTCCGTCCGGACACCGTGCACGGGTCGGCGGAGGACACGAAGGCCAGTGCGACGGGCAGGGCGTCGGTCACCACGACGTTGCGTGCGTCGGAGGGTCCCTTGTTGGTCGTACGGACCTCGTACTCGTACTCCTGGCCCGGCACCGTCGGCCCCGCGCCCAGCGGGGTCTTCACGGTGGCCAGGTCCGACACGGGGTCGAAGGGCCCCGGAGGCAGCACCGGGTCCGGCTTGTTGTTCGCGGGGTCGGGATCGGTGGCCTCGGAGCTGCCCGTGGCGCTGTTGCCGAGGTCGGAACCGTCGCCCTGGTACGAGGGGCTCAGCCGGGCCTGGAAGCTCCAGCTCTTGGTCTCCCCGGCGGAAAGCTGCGGTTCGGGCCCGCACGTGACGGTCTGGCCGACGGCGGTGCAGCCGTCGGAGGAGCCCACGAAGGAGATCCCGGTGGGGAGCCTGTCCGTCGCGGTGACCTTGCGGGCCACCGACGGGCCCTTGTTCTTCGCGGTCAGCGTGTAGGTGATCAGGTCACCGGGGGCCTTGGCCCGCTGTGCCGTCACCTCGATCCTGGGCCCTCCGCCGGTCAGGGCGGCGGCCCCGGGGACCGGTCCGGCCCACAGGGCCGCGGCGCAGAGCAGCGGAGCCAGGGCCCGCACCGCCGGCCGCCGGCCTGGTGTCGTCGTCATCGCGCATCGTTCCGTTTCGTGCGGGAGAGGACCGTACAGGGAGAGCTGTACGGGAGTTCGGGGGGAGGGCGGGCCGCGGGAGGCGGCCGTCAGCCCGCCGTCGCGCGCTTGGCGAGCTCGATGTCGGCCGTCGGTGCGCGCACGCGTCCGCCGGGCACACCGGCGGAGCCGCTGTTGTCGAGCGGGTTCGGATCGGCCGTGTCCGCGCGGGCGGTCGCGGTGTTCCGCAGGCCCGTCCCGTCACCGGTGTGGGCCGGGTCGAGGCGCACGGTGAAGGTCCACGACCGTTCCGCGCCCGGGTCCAGCGTCGCCGCCGTACCGCAGGTGACGTCCCGGCCGACGGCGGTGCAGCCACCGGCCGAGGAGACGAACGCGAGCGCCGCCGGCAGCGGGTCGGCGACCGTGACCTTCCGGGCCACCGACGGGCCGCCGTTGCGTACGGTCACCGTGTACGTGAAGGTCTCCCCGGGCGCCACGGGGGAGCGGGTCTCGACGGCCTTCACCAGCGACAGGTCGGCCTGGGCGGCCGCCACTCCGCCCGGCGGGGCGGCGGCCGCACTGGAGTCGTTCGCGGGCTGCGGATCGGGCAGGGCGTGCCGGACGGACGCGACGTTGCCGAGGTCCGAGCCGTCACCCTGATAGGCGGGGTCCAGCCGTACGCGCAAGGTCCACGAGGCGCTCGACCCGGCGTTCAACTGGTCGCGGACCGGGCAGGACAGCTGCTGTCCCGAGGCCGTGCACCCGTCGGCGGAGGAGACGAACCGCAGCGGCGTAGGAAGGGTGTCGGAGACCCGGACGGCGCTCGTGTGGGAGGGCCCCAGGTTGCGTGCGGTGATCCGGTACGCGAACTCCTGCCCCGGGACCACCGGTCCGGAGCCGGCCCCCTCCTTCTCCGCGGCCACGTCGGCCCGCGCCGTCACCACCGTGGCCGGGGCCGTGGAGCTGTTGTCCGCCGGATTGGTGTCCGTACGGTCCGCCGGGGCGGTCACGGTGGCCGTGTTGGACAGGGTGACGGGCTGGGCCGGGGCCGTGCCGGTGACCGTGTAGGTGACGGAGCCGCCCCGCAGGAAGTCGGCCGTGGTGTTCAGGACGTTGCCGCTGCCGGAGGCCCGCCCGCAGGTTCCGCCGGTGCCGGCCCGGCAGGTCCAGGTCACGTCGGTCAGTCCGGGCACGGTGTCGCGCACGGCGGCGCCGGTGACCTCGTTGGCCTGGCTGTTGGAGACGGCCAGGGTGTAGGTCACCGGTCCGCCGCCCGCGGGCACGCTCGCGGGGGAGCCGGTCTTCGCGATGGTCAGGTCGGCCGGCACGTTGATCCGCAGGGCGTCGATCTCGTGCACGTTGGTCGCCCCGCCGGTGCTGCCGGAGAATCCCACCTTGAGGGTGGCCGGAAGCTTCGGCTGGCCGGTGATGCCCGTGACGTCGAGGTCGGTGACGAGCTTGGTCATGGCCGTGTCGGGGCCGCTGTCGGACCACACCGACAGCAGCATCTTCGTACCGCTGGGCAGCAGGGACACGCGCACCGTGCGCTCCTTGGCGCGGCTGCCGGTCTCCACGGTCTTGCCCGGCCCGTCGGCGGACGTGGCGAAGCGGTACCCGGTCCGGCCGCTGCCGCCGCCGCGCACCACGATCTTGTTGGGCTGGGCGCCCGGGCCGCCGTTGCCGACGGCGCTGGAGGAGAAGTTGCCGAACTCGTCCAGCCCGATGCCGAGGTACGCGCCCGGTACGCCCGCGACGGCGCAGAGGTCCGCCGCGCCGGTGCAGGCGTAGCCGAGGGATCCGCCGGACGGACCGACCCCGTCGGCCGCCGCTCCGTCGGCGAGGTAGAAGGACAGCCCGTCACCGCGCTTGCCCTCGAAGGCGGTTCCCCCGTAGCCGGCGTAGCTGAACTCGGCGAGGATGCCGAGGCTGGAGGGGAAGGAGTCCTTCAGCTTCCAGGTGCCGGCCTGACCGGAGCTCGCGGACGTGAGCCGCAGCCAGCCGCCGCCGTCCGGGTAGCTCGCGTTGCCGCTGGTGCTGCCCAGGTTGGTGGAGCTGTCGAAGGTCTCGTTGACGGGGAAGGCGAGCGCCCGCGGCCGGGGGCCGGCGGCCGGGTCGCCCCCGGCGGCCGGGTCGGCCGGGGCCGCCGGGGCCGCCGTCCCGGGCGTGGCGAAGGCCGCGGGCAGGACCAGCGCCGCCGTGCACAGCAGGGCGGCGGCGGCCCTGCGCCACCGGGCTCTCCGGGGCATCGTCATACCGGAACGTTCCTCGTCTTCTCGCGCTGCGGTGGGGCGTACGGGGGACGTCCGCCGCGGGGTCCGCGGCGAACCGCCGGTCACGGGCGCCGCACCCGGAACGCCGTCCGCAGCGCCGCCCCGGCGGCCACCAGCGCGGTGGAGGTCCACAGCAGCCAGGGCGGGACCGTGGCCCCGGAGTCGGCCAGGTCCCCGCGGCCGCCGTGCTGCTCCCGGCCGCCGTGGTGGTCCTCGTCGCGGCCGTCGTCGCGGCCGTGATGGCCGTCCTCCCGGCCGTCGTGCCCGTCGTGCCCGTCGTGATGCTCTCCGCGCCCTTCGGACACCAGGCACAGCCGGCCGCCGCCCGGCCCCGTGGTCCCCGGCCGGTTGGTGTTGTCCGACAGGTCGGGGTCGAAGCTCGCCGAGGTGACCCGGGCGACGTTCTCGATGGGCGTGCACCGGCCGCCCGGCGGCTGTGCCGCCCGGTCCCCGGTGACGGCGCGCACCGTGATCCGGTACTCCGCCTGCTCGCCGGCCGCCAGGCGGTCCAGCGGCGGACAGACCACCAGCCGCTCCCCGTCCTTCGCGACCGCGCAGTCGTCGGGGGAGGAGAGCAGGACCAGCGAGGCCGGCAGCCGGTCGGTGACCTGGACCTGCCGCGCCGTCGCCGGGCCCTCGTTGCGCACCGTGATCAGGTAGGTGAACTTCTCGCCCGGCCTGACGTGCTCCCGCCCCTTCGCGAGCACCGCGGTCTTCCGGAGCGACAGATCGGCCGTCCGCGCACTGGGCGGAACCTCCAGGCCGGTCAGGGAGGAGGTGTTGTTCCGGGAGTCCGGGTCGGGGGTGGCCGAGTCGACGACTGCTTCGTTGACGATGTCCGTGCCGTCTCCGCCGTAGCCGGCGGCGAGCCGTACGGTGATCACCCACGCGTGCGAGGCGCCCACCGCCAGGGTGGCCAGCGGACCGCACACCGCCGTCCGTCCGCTCGGCGTACAGCCGTCGCGGGACGAGACGAACTCCAGGGAGGGCGGCAGCCGGTCGGTGACGCGCACCTGCCGGGCGGTGGACGGCCCCCGGTTGGTCACCGTGACGACGTAGTCGAAGGTCTCCCGCCCCGCCGGGGCGCCCTCCCGGCTCTCCGGGGCGTCCTGCCCGGCGGTCTCCGCCGGCCGCAGGGTGCCCGACACCGCCAGGTCCGCGCTCTCCGGGAGCCGCGAGGTGCCGGCTCCGGTGGTGCTCTCCCCGGACCCGTCCGCCACCCGTACGGCGTCGCCGTCGGGTCCCGTTCCGGGGGACGGCTGCCCCGTACCGGCGCCGGACGCCACCGGCCCGGCGGAGGCCGGGGCACTCGGGGACCCGGACGGGGCGGCGCCCGGGTCCGCCGGTGCCGGTGCCGATGCGGATGCCGCGGACGGGGCCGCGGAGAGGAAGCAGCAGGCCGCCACCGCGGAGAGCGCGGTCACGGTGCGCCGACGCCGGTACGGGCCACCGGCACGGCTTCTCACGACACGTCGCATCGGCTGCCCTTCGGGGAGGAGACTCGCCCAAGGAGGACCAGTGCGGTGATCTATTCACACAAATACTGAGGAGGGGTGCGTCTCGTTTGTCCGCTTCTGCCTCATGGGTGATCGAATTCAGTCCGTCGGTCGTACGGCGTCGGCTCAGCCGTGTGCGGCGTGCAGTTCGTCCGTGAAGTGGGGGTGGCTGTGCCGCCATCCCGCCCCGGCCCGGCGCGCTCCATGCAGGTGCGGATGCCCGGGAGTCAGCCCCGTGTGCTCGTGCTCGTGTACGTGTACGTGCCCGCGGCCCGTCCGCGCCACCGCGGCGCGCGGCTGCCCGGCACCGGCCGGCCACAGGCGGGCGGCGAGGGCCGCCGCCGCGAGGGCGATCGCGCCCAGGGCGCCCGTCGCCCACCCGAGCCCGGCCCGCGCCCCGACCCAGCCCGCGAGCGGATAGGTCAGCAGCCAGGCGGCGTGGGACAGGGAGAACTGGGCGGCGAACACCGCCGTGCGGTCCCCCTCCGGCGCGGCCCGCCGGAGCACCCGCCCGGCGGGCGTGAGCACCATCGAGCACGCCGCCCCGAACCCGGTCCACGTGACCAGCAGCGCGGGCCGGCGCCAATCGCCCCCGTGCGCCGCGGTGATGACGCCGAGGGCGCCGAACCCCGCCGGCAGCAGCAGGGCGCCGGTCAGCATCACCCGCCGCTCCGGGCGGTTGTCCAGGATCCGCGGCAGGACCAGCGCCACGGACATCGAGCCGGCTCCGTACGCGCCGAGGGCCAGGGCGACCGACTCGGCGGAGAGCCCCAGGACGTCCCGTACGTAGACGACGGAGTTGACCGTGACCACGGCTCCGGCGGCCGCGACCGCCAGGTTCATGGCCAGCAGGGACCGCAGCTGCGGGGTGCGGAGGAACAGCCGCGTCCCCGCGGTGGCCTTGGCGTACGCCCCGGGCCCGGGCCCGGTGGAGGCCCGCGCCCGCCGGGGCAGTACGGCGGACATCACGAGTGCGGAGGAGCCGAGGAACCCGGCCGCGGTACCGAGGAACAGCCGGTCGTAGGAGACCACCGACAGCAGTGCGGCCGCGAGCGCGGGACTGAAGAGGCTCTCCAGGTCGTAGGCGAGCCGCGACAGGGACAGGGCCCGCGTGTAGGCGCGCTCCTCCGGCAGGACCTCGGGGATCAGGGCCTGGAAGGCCGGGGTGAAGGCGGCCGAGGCGGTTTGCAGCAGGAAGATCAGGGCGTAGACCTGCCACACCTGGTCCACGAACGGCAGGAGGAGCGCGACCCCCGCCCGGACCAGGTCGGAGCCGGCCAGCAGGGCCCGGCGCGGCAGCCGGTCGGCCACCGCCGCGACCGCGGGGGCGACGGCCACGTACGCCACCATCTTGATCGCGAGCGCCGTGCCGAGCACCGAACCGGCGTCGGCGCCCGCGAGCTCGTACGCGAGCAGGCCGAGGGCCACGGTGGCCAGGCCCGTGCCGGTCAGGGCGATGACCTGGGCACCGAAGAGGCGGCGGTAGGTACGGTCGCGCAGCACGCTCGGCATGCGGCTCCTCTCCGGGCGGGCCGGTGGCGGGGGGTGCGGTGCGGGGGTGGTCCGGGGCAGCCCCGGGGTGTCCCGGACCACCAATGTATCCACACATGCGCACCTGCGCACATGTCTGAAGGATTACGGCCCCGCACTCACCCCCGCCCTCGCCCCCGCCCTCGCCCCCGCCCTCCCCGGAGCGACCTACCCTGTGGGGTATGCCAGCTCGCGAACCCCAGCCACCTGCACCCGATGCGCACCTACGGGATCCCGACAGGGCGCGCCTCACCGAGGCGACCGAGGTCTTCGCGATGCTGTCGGACGTCACCCGGCTGCACCTGCTGTGGCTGCTTGCCCAGGAGGAGTCGGACGTCGGCTCGCTCGCCGACCGGTGCGACGCGTCGAGGACCGCGGTGAGCCAGCACCTGGCGAAGCTGCGGCTGGCCGGCCTTGTGGACACCCGCCGCGAGGGCCGGCGCATCCACTACAGCCTGCGCGACGGCCATCTGCGCCGGCTCGTCCTGGAGGCCCTCAGCCACGCCGACCACCGGGTCAGCGGAACGGCCCCGCACAACTGACCCCGGCGGCGGCGCGCCCGGCGCCCCGCGCGGCCCCCACGCGTTCTACTGGCACGGACAGCCGGTGGCACGGACAGCCGGTGGCACATGGACAGCCGATGGCACGGACGCCCGGCGGCATGGCACCCGGTGGCCGGACAGGCGTGCCACCGCGCGCGGAGGACTCCGGAAGGGCGGGCGGCCGATGGACTACCGGCAGGGGGACACCTCCACCCTCGTCACGATCGGCCACCTCGCGGTGGCCTTCGTCCTCACCTACGTCCTCGGCCTGGAACGCACCCTGAGGGGGGCCGCCGCAGGCAACCGGACCTTCTCCATGATCGGGGTCGGCGCCGCCCTCGTGGCGGTCCTCGCGCTGGACGGCGCCCCCAACGCCCTCGCGGGAGTCGTCACCGGTGTCGGATTCATCGGGGGCGGCCTGGTCTTCCGGCAGACCCGCACCGAGGGCGATCTCGTCCACGGGGTGACCACCGCCGGAGCCATCTTCGCCGCGGCCGCGATCGGAGCCGCCGCCGGCCAGGGGCGACTCGCCCTGGCCGTGGCGGCGACGGCCTTCGTGATCCTGGCCCTGGAGACCCGCCACATCCCCGGCCTCAGCTTCTTCGACGGCCGCCGCTGGGCCCACCGCTTCCGCAGCGACGCCGACGTCCTGCGCCTGCACGGGGAGCGCAGCCCCAGCGCCGAGGACTGACACCGGCGCGGGACGGCGGGCCCGGTCCCGGAGTCGCGGACCGCGGACCGCCTGGTGAGGGTATGTCGCCATACGGCCGGTTCCGCCGAGTTCGTTGGTTCCATCCATTGCGCCGATGGGCTCCCGTGCGCCGGGCGGCCCCCACTATCCTCAGCGGGTGGATCAGCTGATCGTCGAAGACCCTCCCCGTATCGGCCCGTACCGCCTGATCGCCCGGCTGGGTGCCGGCGGCATGGGTCTGGTCTACCTCGGCCGCTCCGAGGGCGGGCGCACCGTAGCCGTCAAGGTCGTGCAGGCCGAATACGCCGGGAATCCGGAGTTCCGCAGGCGCTTCGCCCGGGAAGTGGCCGCCGCGCGGCGGGTGGGCGGGAGCTGGACCGCGGCCGTGCTCGACGCCGACCCCGAGGCCGCCGTGCCCTGGGTGGCGACCCAGTACATTCCGGGGCCCGACCTGCACACCGTGGTCGCCAAGGACTTCGGGCCGCTGCCCGAGTACTCCGTGCGCACCCTCGCCAACCGGCTGGCCCTCGCCCTGCGGGCGGTCCACGAGGCGGGCCTGATCCACCGTGACCTCAAGCCGTCCAACGTCCTGGTCACCGTCGACGGCCCGCGCGTCATCGACTTCGGCATCGCCCGCGCGATGGACAGCCTCGCCGGGGACAGCCTGCTCACCCACACCGGCATGCTGATCGGATCCGCCGGGTTCATGTCGCCGGAGCAGGTCCGCGGCCTCGAACTCACCCCCGCCAGCGACGTCTTCTGCCTGGGGGCCGTCCTCGTCTACGCCGCCACCGGACGGCTCCTCTTCGGCGCCGGGAGCACCGGCCTGAACGCCCACCTCTTCCGCGTCGCCGAGGAGGAGGCGGACCTGACGGGTGTTCCGGAGAGCCTGGCCGGGCTCGTGGGCGCCTGCCTGCACAAGGATCCGGCCCGGCGGCCCACCCCCGCGCAGGTGGCCGAACGCACGGCCGCCGAGCAGACCGGGGAGTGGCTGCCGGGCACGGTCCTCGCCCAACTCGGCCGCCATGCGGCGCAGTTGCTCGACTTCGCGCCCGCGGCCCGGGAAGAGCCCGCCCCCGAGCGGGCGGATCCCCGGGTGCCCGCGCCCCGGCCCCACCCCCTGCCGCCCGCGTACGCTCCGACGGCCGGGGCGGCCGCGGCGGCCGCTGAAGGGTTCGGACCGCCTCCCGGCCCGGCCACGGGAGCGGCGGCCACGGCTCCTGCGGACGCGGCTCCTGCGGACGCGGCTCCCGCGGTCCCGGAGCCCGCCCGCCCTCCCGCGGCCCCGGCTCCCCGGCCGCGACGGGCCCTCGCGGTGGTCTGCCTCCTCCAGCTGATGCTGGCGCTCGTGGCGGCGGTCTCCGCACTGGCGGCTCCGGCCGTACAGAGCGACCTGGGCGCCGATCACGAGACCCTGAACCTGCTGCTCAGCATCTACTGGGTCGCCTTCGGCGCCCTGCTGCCGCTCGGCGGCCACTTCGCGGACCTCGTCGGACGCAAGCGGGTGCTGATCATCGGTCTGGCCGGTTTCGGTGCGGCATCCGTGTTCGCCGCGCTGGCCCCGGCACCGGGCCTGCTGATCGCTGCCCGTGCGCTGCAGGGAGCCTTCGCGGCGCTGCTGGCCCCGGCGACGCTGTCCCTGCTCGTCACCGGCCACACCGACCCGAGGAAGCGCGGTACGGCCTTCGGGATCTACGTCGCGCTCACGAGCGGCGGCCCGGCCCTCGGGCTGCTCCTGGCCGGCCCCCTCGTCCAGTACCTCGACTGGCGCGCCTGCCTGTTCGCCCTCGTCCCCTTCGTCGTCGTCGGCCTGTTCCTCGTCGCGGCCCTGCCCGGCGAACCCGCGCACCCCGGCGCCCGCTCCGATCCGGCCGGGGCCCTGCTCGGATCCGGCGGACTCGCGCTGGTGCTCTACGGGCTCTTCGGGGTGGGGCAGTCCGCGGCGTTCACTCCCCTGGACACCCTCCTGCTCGCCGCCGGAGCCCTGCTGACCGGCACGTACCTGTGGCGGCTGAGCCGGGGGGCCGGCCGGGCGTCCGCCCGCTACGGCATCACGGTCCGCCACCGGGCGGGCGCCGCCCTGGCCCTGCTCCTGGCCGGCGCCGCCACCCTGATCCTGTCCTCGTACCTGTCCTACTACCTGGCGAACGGGATCGGATACGCCCCGGACCAGGCGGGACTCATGCTCCTCCCGATGGTCGCCGCGATGCTCGTCGGCGCCACCCAGGTGTCCGCCCGGCTGGCCCACCGCGCCGCACCCGGGGTGCCGGCCGCCGCGGGCCTGGTCCTCGTGGCCGTCGGGCTGTTCCTCCTGATCCGCACCGGCGGGGACTACTCCTACGCGGCCGGCGTGCTGCCCGCCACGCTCCTCACCGGCCTCGGCACCGGCACGGCGCTCGGCCCGCTCCTGGCCACCGCGACCACCGGGGCCGCCCTGCGGGGGGCGGGGGCCCTGTCGGCCGCCGCCGTCGCGGCCCAGCAGGTGGGGGAGACCCTCGCCACCCTGCCCCTCGTGCAGTCCGGCTACCCCCACGTCCTGTGGTGGGCCTTCGGCGCGGTCCTGCTCGCGGCGGCGGCCGCGGCGCTGATGATCACCGCCGGGCCCGCCCGCGGGAACTCCGCGGGCGCCCCGGTGCAGGGACGGTAGCCGCCGTCCCGCTCAGCCCCTGCCGCGTACGAGCGTGAACACCGCGCCCTCCGGGTCCGTGACCACCGCGAGCCGGCCGCTCAGGCCCTCGCGCGGCGGCTGCACGACGGCGCCGCCGAGCCGCTGGACCCGGGCGGCGGCCGCATCGGTGTCCTCCACCTCGAAGTACGTCATCCAGTGCGGCCCCCGGTCGTGGGGCAGGGAGCGGCCGACCCCGTGCACGGCCGCCACCGGCCGGTCCCCCAGCGACAGCGTGAGGTAGTCGAATTCGTCGGCGGCATCGCCCGTGCCGGAGTGCGCACGGGCCTCGTGGCCGAAGACGTGCTCGTAGAACTTCCCGACCGTCGAGGTGTCCTGCGTGACCAGCTCGTGCCACACCGGAGTGCCGGGCCCCCCGGCCAGCCGGGTCCCGAGGTGGGACGCCGCCTGCCAGAGCCCGAAGATCGCCCCCAGCGGGTCCGAGCAGATCGCCACCCGTCCCGCGACCCCGGCGTCCAGCGGGCCCACCGCCACCGTGCCGCCGCAGGAGCGGATCGACTCGGCCGTCGCGTCGGCGTCGTCCGTGGCGAGGTACGTGGTCCAGGCCACCGGGAGCTGCCGGTCCGGCGGCAGCTCGCCGATGCCGGCCACCTCCCGGCCGCCGAGCATGGCCCGGACGTACGGGCCGAGCTGCTCGGGGCCGGGCTCGTACTCCCAGCCGAACAGATCGGCGTAGAACTCCTCGGTGGTCCCGAGGCCGTGCACCATCAGGCTCGCCCAGCACGGCGTGCCGGGCGTGCGCCGCGTTGCTTCCGATGCCTCGGTCATGTCAGCCGTCTCCTCCGTCGTCACGCTCCTGACCCTTCCCGGAGCTGATGCTTCCACTCCCTCGGGCCCGGCGCGCCCCGACCGGCCGGGTTTCGCGGGAGCCGCGAGAGATGACCGGATCAGTGCGCCCCGTCGATGTCCGACTTGTTACACGGGGTGCGGAGCGGGGGAGCAAAATGACCCGCATGACTGCGAACCCGCCCCGTTCCCCGCTCGTCTCCGCCGCCGACCTGAAGGAGGAGCTGGCCGGCCCGCTGCCCCCGGTGCTCCTCGACGTCCGCTGGCAGCTCGGCGGCCCGAACCTGCGGCCCGAGTACGAGGCCGGACACCTCCCGAACGCGGTCTACGTCGACCTCGACGCGGAACTGGCAGGCCCGGCGGGCTCCGGCGGCCGCCACCCGCTGCCGGATCCCGAGGAGTTCGGGGCGGTGATGCGGCGGGCCGGCGTCTCGGCGGACGCCCCCGTGGTCGTGTACGACGGCGGCCTGGGCTGGGCGGCGGCACGCGCGTGGTGGCTGTTGCGCTGGACGGGTCACCCGCGGGTGCGGGTCCTGGACGGAGGACTGGCCGCGTGGCAGGCGGGCGGCGGCCCGCTGTCGGCCGAGGTCACCCCGGTGAGCGAGGGTGATTTCAAGCCAAATCCGGGGGCCATCGGACTGCTGGACGCGGACGGGGCGGCGGCACTGGCCCGGACGGGTGTGCTGCTGGACGCACGCGCGGGCGAACGGTACCGGGGCGAGGTCGAACCGATCGACCCGGTCGGCGGCCACATCCCCGGGGCGCTGTCGGCGCCGACCACCGAGAACACGGGAGCCGACGGCCTGCTCCTGGACCGGGACGCCCTGCGGGCCCGCTTCGAAGGCCTGGGCGTGCACGCCGACACCGCCACCCCGGTCGGGGTGTACTGCGGTTCGGGCGTCTCGGGAGCCCACGAGGTCCTGGCCTTGGCGGCCGCGGGCATCCCGGCGGCGCTGTACGCGGGCAGCTGGTCGCAATGGTCCGCGGACCCCACGCGCGAGGTGGCGGTCGGCGAACTGCCCGGCTAGCCGAGAAGAAAAGGGGGCCGTTCCCCGGCGACGGTGTCCGCCGCCGGGGAACGGGCCGCTACTCCTGCTTCTTGCGGCGGGTGCCGAAGAC
The DNA here is from genome assembly GCF_044454225.1 of Streptomyces sp. NPDC051563. Lineage (NCBI taxonomy): Bacteria > Bacillati > Actinomycetota > Actinomycetes > Kitasatosporales > Streptomycetaceae > Streptomyces > Streptomyces sp. NPDC051563. The sequence goes on along the minus strand of NZ_JBITDL010000007.1, from coordinate 105,880 downwards.
GATCTCGTCCCAGCTCGGCACCGCCGCGCGGCGGCCGGGCCGCACTCCGTCGGCCTCCGCCTGCCGGTCGGTGGTGCCCGTCAGCCGGTCCCGGTGTCCCGCCACGGTGCGCGGCATCAGGACGTCGGCGTACGCGGAACCCGCACCGGCCGACGCCGAGGCGGCGGCGGGCGGCTCCTCCACCTCCGGCTCGCTCACCGGCTCGGGGACCACCAGGTCCCCGCGGAAGCTCGGTACCGCCTCCAGCAGGGCCGTCAGCGTGTCCCGCTCTTCCTCGGGCTCCGGCTCCGGCGGGGGAGGGGGCGCGGTCGGCCGCTCCATCTGGCGGTCGAGCGCGCGGTCCAGCGGCCGGTCGCGGGGCAGCCGCGCGATCCTCGGCACGAACGGGAAGCTCGGCTCCGGGGTCGCCGGCAGGTCGTCCGACTCGCCGATCAGCGAGCGGGCCTCGTCGTCCACGGCCACGACCAGCCGGCGCGGCGGGTCGTACGTCCAGCTCGCCGAGTGCGGTTCGCCCGCGACCCGGTACACCAGGAGGACCTCCCAGGTGCCGTCGTCGCGGCGCCAGGAGTCCCACTGGACGGATTCCTTCTCGGCCCCGCGCAGCGAGAGCCTCTCCTGCACGGCCTCGCCGAGCTGGGGTCCGGTGTTCTCGCCGGGCCGGCGCACGGGGGTCTTGCGGGCCCGCTCCGCCATGAACGCGCGCTCGGCGAGCACGGGGCCCTCGAAGCGGCGCACGCGGTCGACGGGGATGCCCGCCAGCTGGGCGACCTCCTCCGCGGAGGCACCGGCTCGTATGCGGGCCTGGATGTCGCGGGGGCGGAGGTGGCTCTCCACCTCGATCTCGATCTGGTTCAGGCGCGCACGGTCGTTGCGCACGGCAGCCCGGAGACGCTCGTCGATCGGAAGCGTGTACTCCGTGCTGTCCGCAGCCTTGAGCACCAGTCGTGTGCCGTCATTTGAGACGGCCACGACACGCAGTTCGGGCATGGGGACCTCCCGGGTGGTGCCTGCCGACGTCACGTGCGTCGCTGCTTCCGCTAGTCGAGTGTGGCCTGCCCGGGTGCAGCCTGCCACTACCTTGCCGAGTTAAACCGGCGTGTCGGGCATGCGCCCTTGATCGCTGTTATGGCACGGTTACCTGTTGGGTACGCACAGTGACCGAACGATTACTGTGCGCAGCAGGATCCCGAGCAATACCGCGGCATCGCCGGTCTCGAGTGCCGTTTTTCCATCAGCCGGCCCCCTCTCCCGAGTCCGGACATCCGAAAGGAAGGACGGCCCCAGGGCTCGCCACAGTACTCCATTCGGGCCACCTGGGTGGACCGCCGCGCCGCCGAACTTGTCCCGGACGGCGGGAGTTGGGCTGCCCTGGATCGGGTCCCCATCGGGGCGGACCTGCGTGTGCGCCCGATTTCGGGTGTCTTGCTTCACAGAATCTCCGGAAACGGAACTATCCGTTTCGCTGACGTGTCAGTAACGGGAGAAGGCGTTGGAGCGCGAGGGGCAGGACACGCAGGGGATGGCGATGGGTCAGAAGACGGTGCTGGACGTGCGGCCGGAGCAGGAGAAGGAGAAGAAGAAGCTCGATCTGAGTGCCGCTCAGGTCGCGGGCTCCTCCCTCGCCACGGTCGCGGCGGCCCTGCTGGCCTCGAAGATGGGCGTCTACGGGACCATCCTCGGCGCCGGCGTGGTGAGCGTGGTGGCCACCGCGGGCGGACCCGTCATCCAGCACTTCTTCCGCCGCACCGGCGACCAGATCCGCGAGACGGCCCGGCCGAGGGCCCGTCAGGTCCCGGTGGAGGTTCCCGGGTCCGCCCCCGCGGGGAGGGCCCCGGACGGCACGATGCTGCTGGGCACCGTATCCGGCGGAGGCCCGCTGCCCGACGAGGAGTTCGGCGCGGGCACGGTCCACGGCACCCGGATGCGGGGCTGGAAGCGCACGGCCGTGGCCTCCGGCGCGGCCTTCGCCATAGCGCTCGGCGGCCTGGGGACCTACGAGGCGGTCGCCGGCACCTCGGTGAGCGCGGACGGCAAGACGCTCCTCACCGGCGGCGTCGGCACGGCCCGCGACCACAAGCCGGAGCGGCCCGAGGCCCCGTCGGGCACCGGCACGGGCGGGAAGGGCGGGAAGACCCCGGACACCGGGACCTCCCCGAACCCCTCGCACTCGAAGGGCGGCCCGAGCCCCGAGCCCGACCCGGACACCTCGCCGTCCGCCGACCCCTCCTCCAGCCCCAGCCCGACCCCGCCGAAGCCCGACCCTTCGCCGGACACCACGCCCCCGAAGTCCCCTTCGCCGAGCAGCCCGCCCCCGAAGTCCCCGACGCCGGGCACCGGCCAGGGGTCGCCGACCCCCTGAGGCCCGGCCCCCTGAGGCCCGGCCGCCCGGGCTCAGTCGCCCAGTACGCGCCGCAGGTAGTCGTTGCCGAAGACCCGGTCCGGGTCGAGCCGGTCGCGGAGCGCGGTGAACTCCCCGAAGCGCGGGTACACCCGGGCGAAGTACTCCGCGTCCCGCGTGTGCACCTTGCCCCAGTGCGGCCGCCCGCCGTACTCGGTGAAGATCCGCTCGGCGGCCGTGAAGTAGGCCTGGTACGGGGTGCCCTTGTACATGTGCACCGCGATGTACGCGCTCTCCCGGTCCGAGGCCGTCGACAGGGTGATGTCGTCCGCCGGAGCCGTGCGCACCTCCACCGGGAAGCTGATCCGCAGGCCGGAGCGGTCCACCATGGCCTTCAGCTCCCGCAGCGCCTCCACGGCCCGCTCGCGCGGAAGGGCGTACTCCATCTCCACGAACCGCACCCGGCGCGGGCTGGTGAACACCTTGTACGGGATGTCCGTGTAGGTGCGCGCGGACAGGGCGCGGCTCGCGATCCGGGCGATGGAGGGGATGGCCGCCGGGACGGCGCGGCCGAAGGAGTTGACGGCCTGGAAGAGGCCGTTGGACAGCAGCTCGTCCTCGACCCAGGCGGAGACGGCTCCGGGCGGGGCGGCCGGTCCCTGGCTGCGGTTGTTGCGCTTGGTGTTGCAGTTGCCGGTGTGCGGGAACCAGTAGAACTCGAAGTGCTCGTTCTCCGCGTGGTGCTGGTCGAACTCGGCCGTCACCCGGTCGAAGCTCATGGGCTCCTCACGGGCGGTCAGGAAGAAGAGCGGTTCGACGGCGAAGGTGAGCGAGGTGACCACGCCGAGCGCGCCGATGCCCAGCCGGGCCGCCGCGAAGACCTCGGGATGCTCCTTCTCGGAGCAGGTCAGCAGCTCGCCGTCGGCCGTGACCAGCTCCAGGCCGCGTATCTGGGCGGCGATGGAGGCCGAGTCGCGGCCGGTTCCGTGGGTGCCGGTGCTGGTGGCGCCCGAGACCGTCTGCTCCATGATGTCGCCCATGTTGGTGAGCGACAGACCCTCCTTGGCGAGGGCCAGGTTGAGGTCCTTGAGGACCGTGCCCGCCGCCACGGTGACGGTACCCGCTTCGCGGTCGATCGCCCGGATCCCGGCCAGGGCCTGGGGGCGGATCAGTACGCCGTCCGTCGCGGCGGCCGCGGTGAAGGAGTGGCCGGTGCCGACCGCCTTCACCTTCAGCCCGTCCGCGGCGGCCCGGCGGACCGCCTCCCGGAGCTCCCCGACCGATGCCGGGGTGACCACGCGCGCGGGCGTGGCGCTGATGTTGCCCGCCCAGTTATGCCACGCGGCGGTCCGTGTCCCGCTGCTGCCTGCTGTCCCCGTCGTCGCCATCGTTGGAAGGCTCCTCCCCTTGCGCCGGCCTCGTCAGCCGGCGGTAACCCGCGAACGCAACCGCCGCCGCGGCGGCCCCCGCCGAGATGGAGACGACGTACCCGGTCCTCGCGCCGGCGGCGTCGATGACCCAGCCGGCCACGGAGGACCCGAGCGCGACCCCGACCGCGAGCCCGGTGCCCGTCCAGGTCATCCCCTCGGTCAGCTTCGCGCGTGGTACGTGCGCCTCGATCAGGGCCATCGTGGTGATCATCGTGGGAGCGATGGCGAGGCCCGAGACGAAGAGCGCCACGGCCAGAAACGGAAGGTTCCCGGCCAGTAGGAGGGGGATCATACTCACGGCCATCGCACATATGCCCAGCACCCACCTGGGTTCGGCCCTGCCCTTGAGGTGCAGCAGGCCGAAGACGATGCCGGCGAGGCAGGATCCGACGGCCCAGATCGCGAGGATGAAGCTGGCCCAGGCCTTGTGCCCCTGCTCCTCGGCGAAGGCCAGCGTGACCACGTCGATGGAGCCGAAGATGGCCCCGGTGGCCACGAAGGTGGCCACCAGCACCTGGAGTCCGGGGGAGCGCAGCGCCGAGGTCCGGTCGGCGTCCGCGCCGCGCGGGTGCGGGACGGGCTCGGTGGCGCGCTGCGCGGTCAGCCACCACACGCCCACGATCAGGCAGACCCCGGCGACCAGCGGGCCCGCCTCGGGGAACCAGGTGGTGGAGAGCCCGATGGCGAGGATCGGCCCGAAGATGAAGCAGACCTCGTCCAGGACGGACTCCAGGGAGTACGCCGTGTGCAGTTCGCGCGGCGAGTCCCGGTAGATGGCCGTCCACCGGGCCCGGATCATCGCGCCCACGCTGGGCACGCAGCCGGCCAGCGCGGTGAAGAGGAACAGGGTCCAATCGGGCGTGTGGTTGGCCGCGCACAGCAGCAGCCCGGAGATGGCCAGCACCGCGAGCAGGCTCGCCGGGCGCAGGACGCGGCGCTGGCCGTACTGGTCGACCAGGCGGGAGACCTGCGGACCGATGAAGGCGGCGGAGAGCGCGAGGGTGGCGGTGAGGGCGCCGGCCAGCGAGTACCGGCCGGTGAGCTCGGAGATCATCGTCAGGATGCCGATGCCGACCATGGAGAGCGGCAGCCGGCCTATGAGGCCGGCCGCGCTGAAGCCCCGGCTCCCGGGGGCGGCGAAGATCGCGCGGTAGGGACTGGGCAAGGTGCCCTCCGTAAGGGACGTCATTGGCCCATACAGGTTACGGCCGCGCACAAGCCGCCCGCTCGGGGAGGAACCGGACGGCGGCCGGGGTGCCCTCCGGCCCGGGCCGGACGGCCCCGCGCGGGTCCCGCCCTCCGGTCCTGTTTTCCGCCCGGCGGGCTCGGGTGGCAGGATTCGAGGCATGTCTGACCAGCTCCGCGCCACCGCCGCCGGCTCGGCCGAAGGCCCCGCCGCCCCTTACGACGCCCTCCTGCTGCTGTCCTTCGGCGGCCCCGAGGGGCCCGACGACGTCGTGCCGTTCCTGGAGAACGTCACGCGAGGCCGGGGCATCCCGCGCGAGCGGCTGAAGGAGGTCGGGCAGCACTACTTCGGCTTCGGCGGGATCAGTCCGATCAACGGGCAGAACCGTGAGCTGCTGGACGCGCTGCGCAAGGACTTCGCCGGGCACGGGCTGGACCTGCCGGTGTACTGGGGCAACCGCAACTGGGCTCCGTACCTGGACGACGTGATGCGTGAGATGGCCGCCGACGGGCACCGCCGCATCGCGGTGCTCGCGACCAGCGCGTACGCCTCGTACTCGGGCTGCCGGCAGTACCGCGAGAACCTCGCGGACGCGCTCGCCCTGCTCGTCGAAGAGGGCGTGGCCGAGGCCGATCTGCCCCGGGTCGACAAGCTGCGGCACTACTTCAACCACCCCGGCTTCGTGCAGCCCATGATCGACGGGGTGCTCGCCTCGCTGGCCTCGCTCCCCGAGGAGGTCCGTGCCGGGGCGCACCTGGCCTTCACCACGCACTCCATCCCGAACGCGGCCGCGGACACCTCCGGCCCGGCCGGGGAGCACACCTCCGGCGGCGAGGGCGGCGCCTACGTCAAACAGCACCTGGACGTCGCCAAGCTGATCGCCGACGCGGTCCGGGCCGAGACCGGTACCGAGCTGCCCTGGGAGCTCGTCTACCAGTCGCGCAGCGGGGCCCCGCACATCCCGTGGCTGGAGCCGGACATCTGCGACCACCTGGAGGCCCTGCACGCGGCGGGCGCCCCGGCGGTGGTCATGGTGCCCATCGGCTTCGTCTCGGACCACATGGAGGTGCTCTACGACCTCGACACGGAGGCGACGGCGAAGGCCGCCGAGCTGGGGCTGCCCGTCGCCCGCTCGGCCACCGTCGGCGCCGACCCGCGGTTCGCGGCGGCGGTACGGGACCTCGTGCTGGAGCGGGCCGCGGCGGAACGCGGGGAGGCCGTGGAGCGGTGCGCGCTCGGGCTGCTCGGGGCGAGCCACGATCTGTGCGCGGTGGGCTGCTGCCCGGCCCGCGGGCCCCGGCCGGCGGCCGCGGGCGCGGACAGCCCGTACGCGTAGGGCCGCGCAGTGACATCCGTACGAGTCGATGAACGGGAGCCGGGCGTGATCTCCGAAGAGCTGAAGACCGAACTGCTGGACGTGGCCCTGGAGGCGGCGGGCCGGGCGGGCGCGCTGCTGAGGGACGGGCGGCCCGCCGATCTGGCGGTCGCATCGACCAAGACGAGCCCGATCGACGTGGTGACCGAGATGGACATCGCGGCGGAGAAGCTGATCACCGGGATCCTCGGCGAGCGGCGGCCCGAGGACGGGCTGCTGGGCGAGGAGGGCTCGGACTCGGCCGGAACCAGCGGCGTGCGATGGGTCATCGACCCGCTGGACGGCACGGTGAACTACCTCTACGGGCTGCCCACCTGGGGCGTGTCCATCGCGGCCGAGTACCGCGGCGAGACGGTGGCCGGGGTCGTGGCCGCCCCGATGCGCGGGGAGACGTACCACGCGGTGCTGGGGCGCGGGGCCTGGCTGGGCGGGGTCCGCCTCACCTGCCGGCCGGCCGCTCCGCTGGACCAGGCGCTGATCGGCACCGGATTCGCGTACGTCCAGACCCGGCGGGCCCACCAGGCCGGGGTCGCGCAGCGGATCATCCCGCTGGTCCGGGACGTCCGGCGGGGAGGTTCGGCGGCGATCGACCTGTGCGACGTGGCAGCCGGACGGCTGGACGGGTACTGGGAGCGCGGGCTGAACCCCTGGGACCTGGCGGCGGGCGAGCTGATCGCGCGGGAGGCCGGCGCGGTGACGGGCGGCCGTCCCGGCGAGCCCGCCTCGGGCGGTCTCGCGCTGGCCGCGACCCCCGCGGTGTTCGCCTCGCTGCAGCCGCTGCTGGAGGAAGCCGGGGCCTGGCACGACTGAGGGCTCCGTCAGCCCCTGGGCATGAAGGAACCCCGGCGGCCGGGTGGCGGCCTCCGGGGTCCGGGGGTGGTGGGTGCCGGCGGCTGGAGCCGGCGGGCGGAGACCTGGGTCAGCAGGCGGAGACGGTGACCGGAACGCCGTGATCGGCTGCGATGCGCTGGAGGTCTTCCAGCTCCGCCTGTTCCACTTCCACGAGGAAGTCGTCGCCCGTCTCGCGAGCCTGCCTGAGGTCCGACTGCGTGCTCCTGATGCGCTGCAGGAGACCCGCGGTGAATGCGTCCATGGTGGGTTCGCCCCCTCTTCGTGGGTCGGCGGCGGCACGTGGCAGTGCGCCGTCAGGGAGGTGTTCGGGGTGTGAAGTCGTCCTCCCCGCCCGGTCGGACCCAGAAACCTCGTAAGGCCAGGGAATCCTCACTTCCGTCCCTCGCGTCACCCCGCGGGCGCCCGCGAGCGGCGTCTTACAGCCGGTTTACCGGCGAAAGGGGCAGGATGGAGGCCACATGACACCCCTGCCCTGACGGGCTCTGAGGAAGGAAACGACGTGCGCGTACTCGTCGTCGAGGACGAGCAGCTGCTCGCCGATGCGGTGGCCACCGGACTGCGCCGGGAGGCCATGGCCGTGGACGTCGTGTACGACGGTGCCGCGGCCCTGGAGCGCGTCGGAGTGAACGACTACGACGTGGTCGTGCTCGACCGGGACCTCCCGCTCGTGCACGGCGACGACGTGTGCCGGAAGATCGTCGAGCTCGGCATGCCCACCCGCGTGCTCATGCTCACGGCCTCCGGCGACGTGAGCGACCGGGTCGAGGGCCTGGAGATCGGGGCGGACGACTACCTGCCCAAGCCCTTCGCGTTCACCGAGCTGACCGCCCGGGTACGGGCGCTGGGCCGGCGCACCACGGTCGCGCTGCCCCCCGTGCTGGAGCGCGCGGGGATCAAGCTGGACCCGAACCGGCGCGAGGTGTTCCGCGAGGGCAAGGAGGTGCAGCTGGCGCCGAAGGAGTTCGCGGTGCTGGAGGTCCTCATGCGCAGCGAGGGCACGGTCGTGTCCGCCGAGCAGCTCCTGGAGAAGGCGTGGGACGAGAACACGGACCCCTTCACCAACGTGGTGCGCGTGACGGTGATGACGCTGCGCCGCAAGCTGGGGGAGCCGCCGGTCATCGTGACCGTCCCCGGTTCCGGCTACCGGATCTGACGCGGGTGGCAGCGACCCCGGCGCCACCCTCGGCGCCACCGAAACCGACCTGGGACCCCGGCCAGCCCGAGGGTCCTTTCCCTTGGCTGCGGCCGACCATCCGCATACGTCTCACGCTGCTGTACGGCGGGATGTTCCTGATCGCCGGCATCCTGCTGCTGTCGATCATCTACCTGCTGGCGGCCCAGGCACTGCGCCAGGGCAACGCGCTGCCGTTCACGATCGTGGGCGGCGGACCGATCCAGGTCACGAGCAGCTGCCCCGGCGTGAGCGGGACCGGCCAGATGCCCGACCAGTTCAACGCCGCGATCAACTCGTGCATCCTCGAACAGCGCCGGCACGCGCTGGACGACCTGCTGAGCCGTTCGCTGATGGCGCTGATGGGGCTGAGCATCATCGCCTTCGCCTTCGGCTACGCGATGGCCGGACGGGTGCTCTCGCCGCTGGGCAAGATCACCCGGACCGCCCGCCGGGTGGTCGGCTCCGACCTGACCCGGCGGATCGAGCTGGACGGTCCGGACGACGAGCTCAAGGAGCTCGCCGACACCTTCGACGAGATGCTCGACCGGCTGGAGCGGGCCTTCACGGCCCAGCAGCGGTTCGTGGCGAACGCCTCGCACGAGCTGCGGACCCCACTGGCCATCAACCGGACGCTGCTGGAGGTGCACCTCTCCGATCCCGGGGCGCCGGTGGAGCTCCAGCAGCTCGGCAAGACCCTGCTCGCCACCAACGAGCGCAGCGAGCAGCTGGTCGAGGGCCTGCTGCTGCTGGCCCGCAGCGACAACCAGATCATCGAGCGCAAGCCCGTGGACCTGGCCGAGGTGGCCTCGCGCGCCCTCGACCAGGCGCGCGGGGAGGCGCAGGCCAAGGGCGTGGAGATCCGCGGCGAGCGCGCGCTGGCCGTCGTCCAGGGCAACGGCGTGCTGCTGGAGCGGATCGCGCTCAACCTGGTGCAGAACGCCGTCCGCTACAACGTGCCCGAGGACGGCTGGGTGGAGGTCACCACCGAGGCCGTGCACGGGCAGGCGGTCCTGCTGGTATCGAACACGGGTCCCGTGGTTCCCGCGTACGAGGTGGACAACCTCTTCGAGCCCTTCAGACGGCTGCGTACGGAGCGCACGGGCAGCGACAAGGGTGTCGGGCTGGGCCTCTCTATCGCGCGCTCCGTGGCACGCGCACACGGCGGGCGGATCCAGGCGGTCCCCCGCGAGGGCGGTGGCCTCGTGATGCGCGTCACTCTGCCCTTGTGAGCCGAGGCACCCCGTGTTCGCTGTTGGCTGAATGCTTGGGTAGTGAAGACAGTGACTTCTGTGCGATCGATCACAGTGTCGAGTGTCCGTCCCTATGCGCTCAGTGACCTTGGGGCGGCCGGAAAGCCCGGGAAGTCCGGGTTTCCGGCCCCCCTAGCGGCGGGAAATACATGGGGTGGCGTTTGTGCAAGACGGGCCCCGGACCGTGTACGGTCCCGGTCGTCATCCCAGCCAATCGCTCTTCTGAATGTGCGGCTGGGTGTCGATTGAGTAACAGACCTTGATGTGAGGCAAAATCTCCGCCTCAGGTCGGGCACAAGTCCGGCCTCTCGCGCGTTACGTGCGCTGAGACACCCGCTAAATCCCAGAGGGGGAGAGCGAACTATGGCAACGGACTACGACACCCCGCGCAAGACCGACGACGACGTAGACAACGACAGCATCGAAGAGCTGAAGGCCCGGCGCAACGAGAAGTCGTCCTCGAACGTCGACCTGGACGAAATCGACAACGCGGAGGGCCTCGACCTGCCCGGCGCAGACCTCTCCAACGAGGAACTGGCCGTACGGGTCCTGCCGAAGCAGGCCGACGAGTTCACCTGCACGAGCTGCTTCCTGGTGCACCACCGCAGCCAGCTCGCGCGCGAGAAGAACGGTCAGCCGATCTGCCGCGAATGCGACTGAGAGGCATCGGCCGTGACTGGCTCGACACCATTTCGGAAGCGCCGCTTCCGAAAAGCTGGTGATCCGGCGGAGACGCGCGAGGGAACCGAAGGCCTGGTAACGGGCCCTGGAGCCCCCGGCGTACCCGCCGTGCTCCCCGACACCGCCGAGGCGGTGCCGTCGGCCTCCGAGGCCGGCGAGGGGCCCCGGAAGCACTCCGGGGTCCGTCGGCTGCAAGCCGTCAAGAACGGTGTGCGCAAGGGCGGCGAAAGTGCCAGGGCCGCCGCCCTTTACCTCACCGACCGAGTCATCGAGAACGCCCCGCGCGTTCCGGTTCGGGACCTCGCGACCCTGCGCGCGCAGTTCCCGGGCCTCGGGCCCGATCAGCTGGCCGACAAACTGATCTCGGGCGCCGCCAACGCCACCTCCACGGTCGGAGCCGGGATCGGCGCCGCCGCCATGCTGCCGGTGCCCCCGGCCATGCCGGCCGAGCTGGCCGCCGAGATCACCGGGGTCGCCGCGATCGAGCTGAAGCTCATCGCCGAACTCCACGAGGTGTACGGCCAGCGGCCGCCCGGCAACCTCAAGGACCGCAGCGTCGCCTACCTCACGTCGTGGACGGAGGAGCGCGGGGTCGACCTGACCAAGCCGACCACGCTGAACGCGGCGCTCGGCGGCCAGATGAAGCGCGAACTGCGCCAGCAGATCATGAAGCGGATGTTCCGCAACCTGCCGAACCTGATGCCGTTCATGGTCGGCGCCGCGGTCGGAGCGGTCATGAACCGCCGCGACACCCGCAAACTCGCCGAGAAGGTGCGTACGGACCTGCGGGCCCGCGCCGTGCCCTGGAACGCGCTGCCGCAGCTCCCGCCCCTTGAACGGCCCGCCGAACCCCTTCCCGGGCCGGCCAGGGCCGCGGTCGAGGGCTGGATGTTCGACCCGCGGGCCATCGACCCCGGCGCCGTCGACCCGCGGGACTGAGCCCGGCGCCGCCACCGGTCCGCGGGACCGGGCCCGGCCGGGTCAGTCCCGGCCCTGCGCCGCACGGATGGCCGCCACCAGGGCCTGCGGCTCGCGGGTGGAGACGTAGACGTACGGGGTCGGGTCGGCCGGGTCGGTGACCTCGACACGCACCGCCGTCGGCACGTAGCTGCGCATCAGCATGAAGGCGCGGGTGTCTGCCTTGTACGTGCGCCAGGCGCGCGCCTCCTCGGCGTCCAGCGCCTCCGGGTCACCGAGGGCCGACACCGGGATCCGCGCCTCCCCGGCGGCCAGCGCGCCGCCCACCACGCGGACCCGCTGGGAACCGTACGAACTCACCATCAGCCCCGTCAGCGCGGTGCCCCCGACCAGCCCGGCCAGCAGCGGCAGCGTGCCCAGCGGGAGCAGCATCAGCGCGCAGGCCAGACCGGTGAGGGCGGTGATGGCCCACCAGGAACGGGGGGCTGTCAGACGTTCGTCGTGGTGCGCGGGGGAGAGCTGCATGCGGCCAAGCCTGCCACGAGGCGACCGGCGGGTAGCCGCGCGGGTAAGGTCTGCGGCTGTGAGTGGACGAAACACAGCGTTGACGCCCCCCGCCGACGCCACGGCGCCGGTGCGGCACCCCGATGCCCCGGCCCCCGGCGAACTCCTCGGCGCGCACTACGAGCACTGCTTCGGCTGCGGCGACGGCCAGCCGCACGGACTGCACCTGGCGGCCCGCGCGGGCGAGGGCGTGCGCGTCACCGCCGAGTTCACGGTCAAGGCCGCCCACCAGGGTGCGCCCGGCCTCGCGCACGGCGGCGTCCTCGCCACGGCGCTCGACGAGACCCTCGGCTCCCTGAACTGGCTGCTGCGCGTCATCGCGGTGACCGGCCGGCTGGAGACGGACTTCGTCCGGCCGGTACCGGTGGACACCGTGCTGTACCTGGAGGCCGAGGTCACCGCCGTCGCCGGCCGGAAGATCTACTCCAGCGCGGTCGGCCGAATAGGCGGACCGCAGGGCCCGGTCGCGCTGCGCGCCGACGCCCTCTTCATCGAGGTGAAGGTCGACCACTTCATCGACAACGGACGGCCCGAGGAGATCCGGGCGGCGATGGCCGACCCGGACCAGGTCAGGCGCGCACGCGCCTTCGAGGTGAACCCCTGATGTCTGAGAACAACACCGGCGTGGACGTGGCCATCCGGCGCGTGGACCCGGAGGTGCCGATTCCGGCCTACGGGCACCCCGGCGACGCCGGCTGCGATCTGGTCACCACCGTGGCCGCGGAGCTGGAGCCGGGGGAGCGGGCGGTCCTGCCCACCGGGATCTCCATCGCGCTCCCCGAGGGGTACGCCGCCTTCGTGCACCCGCGCTCGGGCCTGGCCGCCCGCTGCGGGCTCGCACTCGTGAATGCCCCCGGGACGGTGGATGCCGGGTACCGTGGGGAGATCAAGGTGATCGTGGTCAACCTCGACCCGCGCGAGAGCGTCAAATTCGAGCGTTTCGACCGCATTGCCCAGCTGGTTGTCCAGCGAGTCGAGCAGGTGCGCTTCCACGAGGTGGCGCAGCTTCCCGACTCGGCGCGGGCCGAGGGGGGTTTCGGCTCCACCGGTGGTCATGCGGCCGTGGCCGGATCCGGCGCTGGTCAGCAGGGTGGGAATGGCTACGCTTCGGTCGTATCCGACCGGGAAGGACAGTGACGTGTTCGGACGTCGCAAGAAGAACGACTCCGTCAAGGACGGCGGCGCGGCCGAGCAGGTCGTCGACGGCGTCGGTGCCGATGAGCAGGACGGCACGGAGGAGACCGACGCGGCCTCGCCGCGCAGGGTGAACCTGCCGCCGGCCCCGCGTCCCGACGGCCCGTGGGACCTCTCGGAGGTCCCCGGCAACCCCGAGGAGGGCCGGGTCGACCTCGGCGGCATCCTCGTACCGGGTGTCGAGGGCATGGAGCTGCGCGTCGAGGTCGCCGGAGACGCGATCGTCGCCGCGACCGTGGTGCTCGGCGACAGTGCCGTGCAGCTGCAGGCTTTCGCCGCGCCCCGCAAGGAAGGCATCTGGGGCGAGGTCCGCGAGGAGATCGCCGAGGGCATCACCAAGCAGGGCGGCATCATCGACGAGGTCGAGGGTCCGCTGGGCTGGGAGCTGCGCGCGCAGGTACCCGTACCGCTCCCGGACGGACAGACCGGCGCCCAGCTGGTCCGCTTCGTCGGGGTGGACGGCCCGCGCTGGTTCCTGCGCGGTGTCATCTCCGGCCAGGGCGCGGTGCGTCCCGAGTCGGCCGGCGTGCTGGAGCGGATCTTCCTGGACACCGTCGTGGTCCGTGGCGAGGGCCCGATGGCCCCGCGCGACCCGATCGTCCTGAAGCTGCCGAACGACGCGCAGATGGTGCCGGACGGCGTGCAGACCGAGGAGGCCGGGGACCAGGAAGGCTCCCGCTTCGGCGGTGGCATGGGCCAGCTGGAGCGCGGCCCGGAGATCACCGAGGTCCGCTGAGGTCCGCCGACCGCGGCACGATCCCGTACGGCCGTGGGGGGGGGGGGGGGGGGGGGGGGGGGGGGCCGCGCGGGGGGGGGGGGGGGGGGGGGGGGGGGGGGGCCGGGGGGGGTGGGGGGGGGGGGGGGCCCCCCCCCCCGGCGCGCCGCCCCCCCCCCCCCCCCCCCCCCCCCCCCCGCGCCGCCCGCCCCCCCCCCCCCCCCCCCCCCCCCCCCCACGGCCGTGTCCGGGCCGGGGGTGTCAGGGAAGCGTCAGAGATCCGCCCACAGCGGCCCATCGGCGCGAGAACGGGGCGGGCGTCCCGGAGAATGGCCCCATGGGACGCGGCAAGCTCAGGATCTATCTCGGCTCGGCCCCCGGTGTGGGCAAGACGTACGCCATGCTCTCGGAGGGCCACCGCCGGGTCGAGCGCGGTACCGACTGCGTCGTGGGCTTCGTCGAGCACCACGGGCGGCCGCGCACCGAGGTCATGCTGCACGGCCTGGAGCAGGTGGAGCGCAAGGAGCTCGTGTACCGGGGCGCAGCCTTCACCGAGATGGACGTGGACTCCCTGCTGGCCCGCAAGCCCGCCATAGCCCTGGTGGACGAACTGGCCCACACCAACGTGCCGGGCTCGCGCAACGCCAAGCGCTGGCAGGACGTCGAGGAGCTGCTGCGCGCCGGGATCGACGTGATCTCCACCGTCAACATCCAGCACCTGGAATCCCTGGGCGACGTGGTCGAGTCGATCACCGGGGTGCGGCAGCGCGAGACCGTCCCCGACGAGGTCGTGCGCCGCGCCGACCAGATCGAGCTCGTCGACATGTCCCCGCAGGCCCTGCGCCGCCGCATGGCCCACGGCAACATCTACAAGTCCGACAAGGTCGACGCGGCCCTGTCCAACTACTTCCGCCCCGGGAACCTGACCGCGCTGCGCGAGCTCGCGCTGCTGTGGGTCGCCGACCGGGCCGACGAGTACCTCCAGCAGTACCGGGGCGAGCACAACATCCGCTCCACCTGGCAGGCGCGCGAGCGGATCGTCGTGGGCCTCACCGGCGGGCCCGAGGGGCGCACCCTGATCCGGCGCGCCTCCAGGGTCGCGGCCAAGGGCTCCGGCAGCGAGATCCTGGCCGTCTACATCGCCCGCAGCGACGGGCTGACCGCGGCCTCGCCCAAGGAGCTCGCGGTCCAGCGGACCCTGGTCGAGGACCTCGGCGGAACGTTTCACCATGTGATCGGCGACAACGTCCCCGAGGCGCTGCTCGAATTCGCCCGCGGGGTCAACGCCACCCAGATCGTGCTCGGCTCCAGCCGCCACCGCTCCTGGCGGTACGTCTTCGGCCCCGGGGTCGGCGCCACCGTCGCCCGCGACTCGGGGCCCGACCTCGACGTGCACATCGTCACGCACGAGGAGGTCGCCAAGGGCCGCGGACTGCGGCCCGTGGCCCGCTCGGCGGCCCGGCTCGGCCGGACCCGGCTGCTGGCCGGCTGGGCGGTCGGGGTGGCCCTGCCGCTGGCGCTGGCGACCCTGCTGACGCACATCGACAACGACCCCGGCCTCGCCAACGAGATGCTGCTGTTCCTGGCCCTGACCGTGGGCGCGGCCCTGCTCGGCGGGCTCTGGCCGGCGCTGGCCTCCGCCGCCGTCGGCTCCCTGCTGCTGAACTACTACTTCGCCCCGCCCCTGCACCGCTTCACCATCTCGGACCCCAAGAACATCGTCGCCATCGCGGTCTTCTTCGGCGTCGCGGGCTCCGTGGCCTCCGTGGTCGACGCCGCCGCCCGCCGCACCCACCAGGCCGCCCGGCTGCGCGCCGAGTCCGAGATCCTCTCCTTCCTCGCCGGCAGCGTGCTGCGCGGCGAGACCACCCTGGACGCCCTGCTGGAACGGGTGCGCGAGACCTTCGCCATGGAATCGGTGGCCCTGCTGGAGCGGGAGAGCGACGTCGAGCCCTGGCGGCCGGCCGGCAGCGTCGGACCCAACCCGGTCGCCCGCCCCGAGGACGCCGATGTCGACATGCCGATCGGCGACCACATGGCGCTGGCCCTGTCCGGACGGGTGCTGCCCGCCGAGGACCGCCGCGTGCTCGGCGCCTTCGCCGCCCAGGCCGCCGTCGTGCTCGACCGGCAGCGGCTGGTCGGAGAGGCGGAGGAGGCCCGCCGGATGGCGGAGGGCAACCGGATCCGGACCGCGCTGCTGGCCGCCGTCAGCCATGACCTGCGTACGCCCCTGGCCTCCATCAAGGCCTCCGTGAGCTCCCTGCGCTCCGACGACGTGCAATGGTCCGAGGAGGACCGGGCCGAGCTGCTGGAGGGCATCGAGGACGGCGCCGACCGGCTCGACCACCTCGTGGGCAACCTGCTCGACATGTCGCGGCTCCAGACCGGCACCGTCACCCCGCTGATCCGGGAGATCGACCTCGACGAGGTGGTCCCGATGGCGCTGGGCGGCGTACCCGAGGGCAGCGTGCTGCTGGACGTCCCGGAGACCCTGCCGATGGTGGCCGTGGACCCCGGGCTGCTGGAGCGGACCGTGGCCAACGTGGTGGAGAACGCGGTGAAGTACAGCCCGCCGGAGGAACAGGTCCTGGTGGCAGCCAGCTTCCTCGGCGACCGGGTCGAGGTACGGGTCGTGGACCGCGGGCCGGGCGTGCCCGACGAGGCCAAGGACCGGATCTTCGCCCCCTTCCAGCGGCACGGCGACGCGCCGCGCGGCGCCGGGGTCGGGCTCGGGCTGGCGGTCGCGCGCGGCTTCGCCGAGGCCATGGACGGCACGCTGGAGGCCGAGGACACGCCCGGCGGCGGGCTCACGATGGTGCTCACGCTGCGCGCGGTGACCGGCGGGCGGCCGCAGCTCCCCGTCAGCGTCGACGGCGAGGGACGCAGCGCGCCCGGCGGGGCCGCGGGCCCGGAGCCGGGAGATGCCGGGGGACACCCGGCGGATTCCGATCTCGATTCGATACGACAGAAGGCAGGACCCCGATGACCCGGGTGCTCGTGGTGGACGACGAACCCCAGATCGTCCGGGCCCTCGTGATCAACCTGAAGGCACGCAAGTACGAGGTCGACGCGGCCGCCGACGGGGCGAGCGCCCTGGAACTGGCGGCCGCCCGCCACCCCGACGTGGTCGTCCTCGACCTCGGCCTGCCCGACATGGACGGAGTCGAGGTGATCAAGGGGCTGCGCGGCTGGACCCGGGTCCCGATCCTGGTCCTCTCCGCCCGGCACAGCTCCGACGAGAAGGTCGAGGCCCTGGACGCGGGCGCCGACGACTACGTCACCAAGCCCTTCGGCATGGACGAGCTGCTCGCCAGGCTGCGCGCCGCCGTCCGGCGGGCCGAACCGGGCGCCGGGGCCGGCGAGGACGAGGTGGTCGTCGAGACCGACACCTTCACGGTGGACCTCGCGGCGAAGAAGGCGGTGCGCGCCGGACGCGACGTACGCCTCACGCCCACCGAGTGGCACCTGCTGGAGGTGCTGGTCCGCAACGGCGGGAAACTGGTCAGCCAGAAGCAGCTCCTCCAGGAGGTCTGGGGGCCCTCGTACGGCACCGAGACCAACTACCTGCGGGTCTACATGGCCCAGCTGCGGCGCAAGCTGGAGGCCGACCCCTCGCATCCGCGGCACTTCATCACCGAACCGGGCATGGGATACCGCTTCGAGAGGTAGTGGGGGCGCCGGTACGCTTCCTGTATGAGTGCTGAACCGCGTCCCGAGAAGCCCGCGAAGCCGGCGAAGCCCGCCAGGCCGGCGGGCCGGTTCCGCCGGATGATAGAGCGGCTGTCCACCTCGCAGGAGGAGCTGCATTCGGCTGAGCTGCAGGAGGACGCAGAAGCCGCGGGGTGCACGCGGATCTGCGACTGCCACGACCGTCAGATAGTGAAGGTGACCGGGACCCTGAGGACCGTCACCCTGCGGCCGCGCGCGGGCGTCCCCGCCCTGGAGGCCGAGCTGTTCGACGGCTCGGCCGCGCTGGACGTCGTCTGGCTCGGACGTCGCTCGATCGTGGGAATCGAACCCGGCCGTCGCATGATCGCCTCCGGGCGGATCTCGATGAGCCACGGCCGTCGGGTGCTCTTCAACCCGAAGTACGAACTCCGACCGCTCGGACAGGAGCACTGACGGTGACGTCACTCGACAAACCGACCACCCCGGACGCGCCGGACGCGCGACCCGTGGATCCCGCCGCGGAACCCTCGGCGGACCAGAAGGCCGTCACGCAGGCCGCCCTCTTCGACGCCTTCGGCGGCATCCGGGGCACCGTGGAGACGATGCTCCCCGGCCTGCTCTTCGTCATGATCTACACGATCAACAAGGACGTGAAGCTGTCCGCCATCGCGGCGGGTGCGGTCGCGGTCCTGCTCGTGATCGTGCGGCTGCTGCGCAAGGACACCGTCAAGCACGCCTTCAGCGGGGTCTTCGGCGTGGGCGTGGGCGTGGCCTTCGCCCTGTTCACGGGCAGCGCGAAGGGCTTCTACCTGCCCGGCATGATCTACGGCGCCGGTCTCGGCGTCGCCTTCACGCTCTCCGCGCTGGTGGGCTTCCCGCTGCTGGGGGTGATCCTGGGGCCGGTCTTCAAGGAGAACCTCTCCTGGCGCACGCGCAACCCGGGGCGCAAGAAGGCGTACGTCAAGGCCAGCCTGGCCTGGGGCCTGATCTTCCTCGCGAAGTACGCGATCCTCTTCCCGCTGTACTGGTGGGGCGACGCGACGCAGCTCGGCTGGGTGCTGATCGCGCTCAAGCTGCCGCCGATGGTGCTCGCGGTGTACTTCACCTGGCTCTTCCTGGCGCAGGCGCCGCCGCCGATCAACGTGATCGAGGAGTGGGAGGCCGAGGAGGCCGCGGAGAAGGCGGCGAAGGCGGCGAAGGCCGCGGGGAGCTGAATCAGCCCCGCCGGCGTGTGAGGCGGGGGTCCGGGCGCAGCCCGGGGAACGGTGGAGGGGACGGCCCCGCAGGGGCACCGCCGCCGCGGACCGGCCCGGCCGCGCACGCAGGCTCGTACGCCCTGGGATGCACGAAGGGGCGGCTGACCGTGACGGTCGGCCGCCCCTTCGGCGGTTCGGCGGGACCCGCAGGTCAGTCCGCGGCCTGGAGGAGGTCCTCCAGCTGCTCCTCGCGGGCCTGGGCGGCCACGAAGAGGAGCTCGTCGCCCGGCTCCAGGGTCTCCTCGCCGTGCGGCGTGAGCACCCGGTTGCCGCGGATGATCGTGACCAGCGAGGTGTCCTCGGGCCAGGTGATCTCGCTGATCTGCTTGCCTGCGACCTGGGAGTCGGCGGGCAGGGTCAGCTCGACGAGGTTGGCGTCGCCGTGGCTGAAGCGCAGCAGCCGGACCAGGTCGCCGACGCTGACGGCTTCCTCGACCAGTGCCGACATCAGGCGCGGCGTGGACACGGCCACGTCCACGCCCCAGGACTCGTTGAAGAGCCACTCGTTCTTCGGGTTGTTCACCCGCGCCACGACCCGGGGCACCCCGTACTCGGTCTTGGCGAGGAGGGAGACGACCAGGTTCACCTTGTCGTCGCCGGTCGCGGCGATGACCACGTTGCAGCGCTGGAGCGCGGCCTCGTCGAGCGAGGTGATCTCGCAGGCGTCGGCCAGCAGCCACTCGGCCTGCGGGACCCGCTCCACCGAGATGGCGGTCGGGGCCTTGTCCACGAGGAGCACCTCGTGGCCGTTCTCCAGCAGCTCGGCCGCGATGGAACGCCCCACCGCGCCGGCTCCGGCGATCGCGACCCTCATGCGTGTGCCTCCTCAGGCCCCTCGGCGAAGGAAGCCTCCACCTTGTCGATCTCGTCCGTGCGCATCATCACGTGGACGAGGTCGCCCTCCTGGAGGACGGTCGCCGACGTCGGCAGCATGGCCTCGCCCAGCCGGGTGAGGAAGGCCACGCGGACGCCGGTCTCCTCCTGGAGCCGGCTGACCTTCTGGCCGATCCAGGCGGGGGAGGTGTGCACCTCCGCGAGCTGGACACCGCCGCTCGGGTCGCGCCACAGCGGCTCGGCGCCCGAAGGCAGCAGCCGGCGGAGCATCTGGTCGGCCGTCCAGCGCACGGTCGCGACGGTGGGGATGCCCAGACGCTGGTAGACCTCGGCGCGCTTGGGGTCGTAGATGCGGGCGGCGACGTTCTCGACGCCGAACATCTCACGGGCCACCCGGGCGGCGATGATGTTGGAATTGTCACCACTGCTCACCGCGGCGAAGGCGCCCGCCTCCTCGATGCCGGCCTCACGCAGCGTGTCCTGGTCGAACCCGACCCCGGTGACGCGACGGCCGCCGAATCCGGCGCCCAGCCGGCGGAATGCGGTGGGGTCCTGGTCGATGACCGCGACCGTATGCCCCTGCTGTTCCAGGGTCTGCGCGAGGGCGGAGCCCACTCTTCCGCAGCCCATAATGACGATGTGCACGGCCGTCCTTCCGGCTGTCAGCGGCTCGCTGGGTTCCAGCCTCATTGCTGCTCTGGCTTAACAGGGTCTCAGACCATGGCCCAAGCTACACACGGGCGGTCACCAGTGTGACCATTTGGACCGCAGGCGGGGCTCGTATGCCCTGGATGCGGGGCTCCTTTGCCCTGGATGCGGTGGGACTTCCCGCCGTATAGGGGTGGGGGGTTCGTCAGGCTGATTTCGAACGCTTACGATCCTCTGCGTGTCCAAACTGACCGACGTGCCCAAACGGATCCTGATCGGCCGGGCGCTACGCAGCGACCGCCTCGGGGAAACCCTCCTTCCCAAGCGGATCGCCCTCCCCGTGTTCGCGTCCGACCCGCTCTCCTCGGTGGCATATGCCCCTGGCGAGGTTCTGCTGGTCCTGTCGATCGCGGGCGTGTCGGCGTACCACTTCAGCCCCTGGATCGCCGTCGCGGTCGTCGTGCTGATGTTCACGGTGGTCGCTTCCTACCGGCAGAACGTCCACGCCTACCCCAGCGGTGGCGGCGACTACGAGGTCGCGAACACCAACCTCGGACCCCGGGCCGGCCTCACCGTCGCGAGCGCCCTGCTCGTCGACTACGTCCTCACGGTCGCCGTGTCGATCTCCTCCGGGGTCGAGAATCTCGGCTCCGCCGTCGATTTCGTCATCGAGCACAAAGTGCTCTCCGCGATGATCATGATTCTGCTGCTGACGCTGATGAATCTGCGCGGCATGAAGGAATCCGGGAAGCTCTTCGCCATCCCGACCTATGTTTTCGTGGGCGCCGTTTTCGTCATGATCGCGTGGGGCGCCTGGCGCGGCATCGTCATGGGCGACACCATGGAGGCCCCCACGGCCGCCCTGGAGATCAAACCCGAACACCAGGGTCTGGCCGGATTCGCCCTGGTCTTCCTGCTGCTGCGGGCCTTCTCCTCCGGCTGCGCCGCCCTCACCGGCGTCGAGGCCATCAGCAACGGCGTGCCCGCCTTCCGCAAGCCCAAGAGCAAGAACGCGGCCACCACCCTCGCCCTCATGGGCCTGCTGGCCGTCACCATGTTCTGCGGGATCATCGGCCTCGCCATGGCGACCGACGTCAAGATGGCCGAGAACCCCGCCGCGGACCTGCTGGCGAACGGCACCCCGGTCGGCCCCGGCTTCGTCCAGCACCCGGTCATCTCCCAGGTCGCCGAGGCCGTCTTCGGCAACGGCAGCTTCCTCTTCATCGTGCTCGCCGCGGCCACCGCGCTGGTCCTCTTCCTCGCCGCGAACACCGCGTACAACGGCTTCCCGCTGCTCGGCTCGATCCTCGCCCAGGACCGCTACCTGCCGCGCCAGCTGCACACCCGCGGCGACCGGCTCGCCTTCTCCAACGGCATCGTGCTCCTCGCGGGCGCCGCGATGCTGCTGGTGTGGATCTACGACGCCGACTCTACGAAGCTGATCCAGCTCTACATCGTCGGCGTCTTCGTCTCCTTCACACTGAGCCAGATCGGCATGGTCCGGCACTGGAACCGCCACCTGCGCGCCGAGCGCGATCCCGCGGCCCGCCGCCGGATGCACCGCTCCCGCGCGATCAACACCTTCGGCGCCTTCTTCACCGGCATGGTGCTGGTGGTCGTCCTGGCCACCAAGTTCACCCACGGCGCCTGGGTCGCCCTGCTCGGCATGGTCATCTTCTACGGAACGATGACCGCGATCCGCAAGCACTACGACCGGGTCGCCAGCGAGATCGCCGCCGCCGAGGGCCCCAGCGACGACAGCGTGCGCCCCTCCCGGGTCCACTCCATCGTCCTGGTCTCCAAGGTCCACAAGCCCACCCTGCGCGCCCTGGCCTTCGCCAAGCTGACCCGCTCGGACCGGCTGGAGGCGCTCAGCATCAGCGTCGACCCGGTCGAGACCAAGGCCCTGCGCGAGGAGTGGGAGCGGCGCGGCATCAACGTCCCGCTCAAGATCCTCGACTCCCCGTACCGCGAGATCACCCGCCCGGTCGTCGAGTACGTCAAGGGCCTGCGCAGCGAGAACCCGCGCGACGCCGTCAGCGTGTACATCCCCGAGTACGTGGTCGGACGCTGGTACGAACACCTGCTGCACAACCAGAGCGCGCTGCGCCTCAAGGGCCGGCTGCTCTTCACCCCCGGGGTGATGGTCACCTCGGTGCCCTACCAGCTGGAATCCTCCGAGCTTGCGAAGAAGCGCGCCAAGAAGCGCGCGGAGTGGAACGCCCCGGGCGCGGTGCGCCGCGGGCCGGTCGACACCCCGCGACCGCGTCCGAAGGACCCGGCGGGGAAGTAGCCCCGCAGCCCGTCCACCGGGTGGCGAACGGCCGGACGAGATCCACGTAAACTGGTGGGTCGGCCGTCCGGCCGTTCCTTTTGATCCGATCCGATCTTCTGATCCACATCTCCTTGGAGTCTCCCCACCATGACGAGCGAGCAGAACGAGAAGCAGTCACTGGTCGGGGAGGAGTACGAGGTCGAGGTCGGCCCCGTCGCACACGGCGGGCACTGCATCGCCCGGACCGCCGAGGGCCGCGTCCTGTTCGTCCGGCACACCCTGCCCGGCGAGAAGATCGTCGCGCGCGTGACGGAGGGCGACACCGACTCCCGCTTCCTGCGCGCCGACGCCGTGACCGTCCTCGACCCCTCCAAGGACCGCGTCGAGGCCCCCTGCCCGTACGCCGGCCCGGACAAGTGCGGCGGCTGCGACTGGCAGCACGCCAAGCCGGGCGCCCAGCGCCGGCTCAAGGGCGAGGTCGTCGCCGAGCAGCTGCTGCGCCTCGCCGGACTCACCCCGGAGCAGGCCGGCTGGGACGGTACGGTCATGCCGGCCGAGGGCGACAAGGTGCCCGCCGGGCAGGTCCCCCAGTGGCGCACCCGCGTGCAGTACGCGATCGACGTGGACGGCGTCGCGGGCCTGCGCAAGCACCGCTCGCACGACATCCAGCCGGTCGACCACTGCATGATCGCGGCTCCGGGCGTCACCGAGCTGGGCATCGAGCAGCAGGACTGGCCGCAGATGGCCACCGTCGAGGCGATCGCCGCGACCGGCTCGGGCGACCGCCAGGTCGTCCTCACCCCGCGCCCCGGCGGCCGCCTCCCGCTGGTCGAGCTGGACAAGCCGGTCTCGGTCCTGCGCGTCGAGGAGAAGGACGGCGGGGTCCACCGCGTCCACGGCCGCCCCTTCGTGCGCGAGCGCGCGGACGGCCGCACCTACCGCGTCGGCATGGGCGGCTTCTGGCAGGTCCACCCGCAGGCCGCCGACACCCTGATCAAGGCCGTCATGCAGGGCCTGATGCCGCGCAAGGGCGAGATGGCCCTCGACCTCTACTGCGGCGTCGGCATCTTCGCGGGCGCCCTGGCGGAGCGCCTCGGCGAGACGGGCGCCGTCCTCGGCATCGAGTCGACGAAGCGCGCGGTCGAGGACGCCCGGCACAACCTGACCGACTTCCCCCGCGTCCGCATCGAGCAGGGCAAGGTCGAGGCGATCCTCCCGAAGACCGGCATCACGGAATGCGACCTGGTCGTCCTGGACCCGCCCCGAGCGGGCGCCGGCAAGCAGACGGTCCGCCAGGTAGCCGGCCTCACCCCGCGCCGCATCGCCTACGTGGCCTGCGACCCGGCCGCCCTCGCCCGCGACCTGGCCTACTTCCAGGAGGCCGGCTACAAGGTCCGCACCCTGCGCGCCTTCGACCTCTTCCCGATGACGCACCACGTGGAGTGCGTGGCGATCCTGGAGCGCGTGGCGAAGGACGCCTGACCTACGGGCAGATGGCGGGGGGCCGGAGTCGTCACTCCGGCCCTGAGCTGCGGAGGATGACCAAGTAGCCCCCGGGGGTACGTGGCCTGTGGCAAGCTCGTCTCCCTTGGGGAGGGGCTTGCTGATGACGCTTTACCAGTGCGGATCGTGCTCGTTTCGGAGCGAAGAGCTCGGCGAGGCTCAAGAGCACTCGCGCCGGACGGGCCACGTGACCGTCGGCAAGGACATCGGCGAGGATGCTGCCGGGACGGCCGACGGTAAATTCGGCCGAGCGAGGGCCGTGGCCAAGGCCGGCGCCGGCGTTCTGGCCGCCACGGCCGCCGGGGTCCTCGCCTGGAAGTTCAAGGAGCTTCAGGGGGAGAACGACTACCTGAAGTCGGCCACCGGTGCTGCGAAGACGCTCAAGAGTTACGACTGCTGAGTGCGGGCCGGCCAGCCGTCAGAGCCAGCCGCGTTGGGCGGCCTTGGTGCCGGCTTCGAAGCGGCTGGTGGCGCCCAGGCGTTCCATGATGGAGGCGACCTGGCGGCGGATGGTGCGGTCGGTGAGGCCCAGGCGTTGGCCGGCGGCCTCGTCGGTGAGGCCGGTGCCGAGCAGGCGCAGGAGTTCGCGTTCGTGGTCGGTGAGGCCGTACTGCGGGTCGTCGGGCGGGTGGTGCCGAGGTGACCGCGATGTTCCAGTCTCCTGAACGAGACCGTCACCCTTGCGGAAAGGGCGGGTCCGCATGTGCCTGCCCCTGTCGCACACCACCCTCGCGGCGTGCATGGCGGGGGAAGAGGGGAGAAGGAACCGGCCCGCCCGGGGACCGTCCGGGGCGGGCCGGCGTTTCAGGGGGCGGCGGGGGCCGCCCGTCCGGTCAGGGGCGGGGTGTGAGGTAGCCGCCCATGGCCTTGAAGTACTCCGCCGCGGGGAGTTCGCGGCCGTCCTCGGTGCGGACGCGGGTGATGGCCAGGCCGTGGTTGCGGCCCGTACGGGCGTCCGCGCCGGCGACGATGACCACGCCCTCGCCCTCGCGGTAGAAGATGCGGCCGGGGGTGCCGCCGTAGCGCCCTTCGGAGACGACGGCCGTGAGGATCTCCAGGCGCTTGCCCTTGTGGAAGGTGAAGGCGGCCGGGTACGGGGCGGACTGGGCGCGGACCAGGCGCTCCAGGGTTTCCGCGGGCCAGGACCAGTCGATGCGGATGTCCTCCTCGGCCCTCTTGTGGAAGAAGGTGGCCTGCGAGCGGTCCTGCTTCGTGAACTCCGTCTGGCCCGAGGCGATCAGGTCGAGGGCGCCGATGGTGACGGGCGCGATCAGGTCGACCGTCTTGTGGAACAGGTCGGTGGTCGTGTCCGTCGGGCCGACCGGTATCGAGTGCTGCATGACGATGTCGCCGGCGTCGAGCACCTCGTCCATCATGTGGGCCGTGACGCCGACTTCGGGCTCGCCGTTGATGAGCGCCCAGATGAGGGGGGAGAAGCCCGCGTACTTCGGGAGGAGGGAGTCGTGGATGTTCAGCGTGCCGTGGCGCGGCAGGGTGTAGATGCGCGGGGGGATCCAGGTGCGCCAGTTGTTCGCGACGAGGATGTCCGCGTCGGCTTCCTTGAGCTGCTGGAACAGTTCCTCGTCGTCGGGGCGGTTGCGGATGACGACCGGGACGCCGTGTTCCTCGGCGAGGTCGGCGACCGAGTCGCTCCAGATCTTCTCGTAGGCGTGCTCGCTCTTGGGGTGGGTCACGACCATCACGACGTCGTGCTCGGAGTCCAGGAGCGCCTTCAGGGTGCGATGGCCCCAGGTCTGATAGCCGAACATGACGACCCGCATCGGGGTTCCTCCTCAGAAGAGCAAAATGACCAGGAGTAAGTAAAGCAAGCCTTACCTAACGACGCAACAACCCCGATTCTGGGCTCGATTGACCCGAGTGCGAGGGTGTTGTCCGGTTTGTCTGGTCGACAGCCTGCCTGGATCAGGTTAGCTTTACCTAAGTTCCACTCGGCTGCCGGTCACCGGTGCGCCTGGACGCCCCCCCCTTTCCCCACCCCTGACACGACGCCTGGCAGGCGGCTGTCCCGCACCAATGGGAGTGACATGTCACAGGCTCTTCCTGGCGACGCACCACTGATCCACGACCTGATCGGTATCGGCTTCGGGCCGTCGAACGTCGCCATGGCGATCGCGCTCAGCGAGCACAACGTGCGCGTCGGAAGGCAAGAGGCGGTCACCGCCCACTTCTTCGAGCAGCAGCCCCGGTTCGGGTGGCACCGCGGCATGCTCATCGACGACGCGACGATGCAGGTGTCCTTCATGAAGGACCTGGTGACGCTCCGGAACCCGACCAGCGAATACAGCTTCCTCTGCTACCTGCAGGAGAAGGGCCGGCTGATCGACTTCGTCAACCACAAGAACCTGTTCCCGCTCCGGGTCGAGTTCCACGACTACCTCGAGTGGGCCGCCGCCAAGGTCGACGACATGGTCTCGTACGGCCACCAGGTCGTCTCCGTGGAGCCCGTGGTGCGGGACGGCGTCGTGGAGTACCTCGACGTGACGGCGCGCTCCGGCGACGAGGTCGTCGTCCACCGCGCCCGCAACCTCGTCATCTCCACCGGGCTGCGCCCGGTCATGCCGGAGGGCGTCGGGCGGACCGACCGCGTCTGGCACAACACCGACCTGCTGAAGAAGATCGACTCCCTCGAAGGCAGCGAGCCCACCCGGTTCATCGTGGTCGGCGCCGGCCAGAGCGCCGCCGAGAACGTGGCCTACCTGCACCGCCGCTTCCCGCAGGCCGAGGTCTGCGCGGTCTTCTCCCGCTACGGCTACAGCCCGGCGGACGACAGCAGCTTCGCCAACCGCATCTTCGACCCCCAGGCCGTGGACGAGTATTTCTCCGCCCCGGAGGACGTGAAGCAGCGGCTGATGGGCTACCACGGCAACACCAACTACTCCGTGGTGGACATCGACCTCATCGACGACCTCTACCGGCAGTCGTACCAGGAGAAGGTGCTCGGCACCGAGCGCCTGCGCTTCCTGAACGTCTCGCGCCTGACGGGCGTGGAGGAGACGGCCGACGGGGTCCGCGCCGCCGTCACGTCGCTCGTCACCGGCGAGGAGAGCGTGCTCGACGCCGACGTCGTGGTGTGCGCCACCGGGTACCAGCAGGCCGACGGCCTGGGCCTGCTCGGCGAGGTCGCGGACCGCTGCCACCGCGACGACCAGGGCCGGGTCCGGGTCGAGCGCGACTACCGGGTGGCCACCGACCTCGACGTGAGCTGCGGGATCTACCTCCAGGGCGGAACCGAGCACACGCACGGCATCACCTCCTCCCTGCTGTCCAACACCGCGGTACGGGTCGGCGAGATACTCGACTCGATCCTCGACCGCACCCTCAAGGCCCTGCCCGACCAGGCCCGTCCGGTCGCCGGGGGAGCCGGCGGCGGAGCCCGCCAGCCGGCCGTCTGACCGGTCCCCGCCCAGCCCACTGCCGTGCCTCCCGGACGCTCGCGCGTCCGAGGCACGGCAGTAGTGTTCACCCAGTTGCCCCATACGAGAAGGATCGTCCGTGCTGCCCACTGGTACTCGCCGCCCTGCCGGCGGCCCGCCCGCGGTCGAGCGCCCGGCGCCTTCCCGGGTCGTCGTACAGGCCCGGCGACGGCGGATCCTCGGTCTGGGCGCCCTCCTCGTGCTCCTCGTGGCCGCCGCGCTGGTCTCCCTCGCCGTCGGCGCGCGGGCGCTCAGTCCCGCCGAGGCCTGGCACGGGCTCTTCGCCGGTCCGGACCCCGACCAGAAGCTCTCCGAAGCCCGGCTCATCATGCGGACGGTACGGGTGCCCCGGACGGTCCTCGCGATCGTGGCGGGCATCGCGCTGGGCGTCGGCGGGGCGCTGATCCAGGGGTACACGCGCAACCCCATCGCGGACACCGGCCTGCTCGGGGTGAACACCGGCGCCTCCTTCGCCGTGGTGTCGGCGATCGCCCTGTTCGGGTTCACCGACCCCTTCCAGTACGTGTGGTTCGCCTTCCTGGGCGCCGCGCTCGCCGGAGTCGTGGTCTTCGGACTGTCGAGCATCGGCCGGGGCGCGGGCAATCCGCTGACGCTCGCCCTGGCCGGGCAGGGGGTCACGGTGTTCCTGATGGCGATGACGACGGCCGTCGCGCTGTCGGACAAGGCGGCGCTGAACGCCCTGCGGTTCTGGAACGCCGGCTCGGTGGCCGGCGTCGGGTTCGACGTCATCTGGCCGGTGACCGCCTTCATCGCGGTCGGGCTGGTGCTGGCGCTGGCCACCCTGCCGTCGGTGAACCTGCTGAACCTCGGCGACGACGTGGCGCGCGGACTGGGCGTGAACATCGCGCTGATCCGCACCGTCGGCATCATCGCCATCACGCTGCTGGCGGGCGCGGCCACGGCGGCGTGCGGGCCCATCGCCTTCCTCGGCCTCATGGTCGCGCACGTGGCCCGCCACCTGGCCGGGCCCGACTACCGCTGGCTGGTGCCGTACGCGGGTCTGCTCGGCGCGGTCATCCTTCTGATCTGCGACATCGTGGGACGCGTCGTGGTGCGGCCGGGAGAGCTGGACGCGGGCGTCCTCGTCGCTCTCCTCGGCGCCCCGTTCTTCGCGGTCCTCGTGTGGCGGGGAAAGTTCAAGAGCGCATGAACGTGACAGTGGAGAAGCCGTCGGCGAAGCCCTCGGTGGCGCCGGGCGTACGGCTCGCCGGCATGTCCTTCGTCTGGCGGCCCAGGATCGTGCTGGTCACGCTCCTGCTGGCGGCGGCGGCCTTCCTGATGTTCTGCCTGTCCATCGCGGTGGGGGACTTCCCCATCGGCCTGCCGCAGGTGGTGAGCACCCTCTTCGGCGGGGGCGAGCAGGTCGACCAGTTCGTGATCATGGACCTGCGCATGCCGCGGGCCCTGGCCGGGCTCGTCGTGGGCGTCGCGCTGGGCATGTCCGGGGCGATCACCCAGTCCATCGCCCGCAATCCGCTGGCCAGTCCGGACATCCTGGGCATCACCGGGGGTGCAAGCGCGGTCGCGGTGTGCCTGGTTACGGTGTCGGGCGGGGCCTCGGCGGCCGTGATCAGCTCCGTCGGGCTGTCCGGAGCGGCGCTCGCGGGAGGCCTCGGCACGGGACTGCTCGTGTACTTCATGGCCTGGCGGCGCGGGGTCGACGGCTTCCGGCTCATCCTCATCGGCCTCTCCGTGAGCGCCGTGACGGAGGCCCTCACGACCTGGCTGCTGGTCACCGCCGACATCAGGGACGTGGCGCGGGCCCAGGCCTGGCTGGTCGGCTCGCTGGACAACCGGTCGTGGGACGAGGTGGGGGTGGCCCTCTGGGGGACCCTCGCCCTCGCGGTCGTCGTGACCTGCGTCGCCTTCCAGTTCAAGCCGCTGCACTTCGGTGACGACGTGGCTGCCGGTCTCGGCGTCCGGTACGCGCGGGTACGGGCCGTCCTGCTCCTGTGCGCGGTCCTCCTGGCCGGCTTCGCGGTGAGCGCGGCCGGACCGGTCCCGTTCGTCGCGATGGTGGCTCCGCAGGTGGCGATCCGTCTGACGAAGTCCCCCACCCCGCCGTTGGTGGCCTCCGCCGTGGTGGGGGCGCTGCTGCTGATCGGCTCGGACCTGGTCGCCCGTACGGCGCTGCCGGTCACCCTGCCGGTCGGCGTGGTCACCGCCGCGATCGGCGGCCCCTTCCTCATCTACCTCCTGGTGCGGGCGAACCGCCGCTAGGTGATAGAAAGGTTAGGCAAGCCTAAATAGAGGGGGAGCCGTGGTCGCTCAGTACATCACCGAGATCCAGTCCGGGGCCGATGAGGTCCCGCGGCTGGCGGCCCGGGGTGTCACGGTCGGGTACGGCGACCGCACGGTCATCGACGCGCTCGACGTGACGATTCCGTCGGGGGTGGTGACCACGATCATCGGCCCCAACGGGTGTGGCAAGTCCACCCTGTTGCGGACCCTGTCGCGGCTGCTCAAGCCGACCAGCGGATCCGTGGTCCTGGACGGCGAGGACATCGCCCGGCTGCGCACCAGGGACGTGGCGAAGAAGCTCGGGCTGCTGCCCCAGGCGCCGGTCGCGCCCGAGGGCCTGACCGTGGCCGACCTGGTGGCCAGGGGCCGGCATCCGCACCAGAGCTGGCTGCGCCAGTGGTCCTCGGACGACGCCTCCGTGGTGGAGCGGGCGCTGGCCATGACCGGGGTGGCGGAGCTGGCCGACCGCCCCGTGGACGCGCTCTCCGGGGGGCAGCGTCAACGCGTGTGGATATCGATGACCCTCGCTCAGGGCACCGACCTCCTGCTGCTCGACGAGCCCACCACCTACCTGGACCTGGCGCACGCCGTCGACGTGCTCGACCTGGTCGACGACCTGCACGAGTCGGGATGCACCGTGGTCATGGTGCTGCACGACCTCAACCTGGCCGCGCGCTACAGCGACAACCTGATCGTGATGAAGGACGGTTCGGTCCTGGCGCAGGGTCACCCGCGCGAGGTGCTGACCGCCGAGCTGCTGCAGGAGGCCTTCGGCCTGCGTGCCATGGTGATCGACGATCCGGTGGGCGACCGTCCGCTCGTGGTGCCGATCGGTCGCACCCACGTCCAGAGTGCGGGAAGCCGGAGTGCGGGCAGCTGAGACGAGATACTCGTAACTTAGGCTAGGCTTACCTCACTTCCCCGGGGTACGGTTTGCCTGCCCTAAGTGGGGCCGCAGTGGACAGCACGAAAGCAAGGGATCCCGCATGCTCCTCGACCGACCGACACGAATGAAGCCCTGGCGGCAGCTGGCGGCAACCGTGTCCGCCGCGGCCCTCGGTGTAGGCCTCCTCGCTGGGTGCGGTTCCGACTCCGCCGACAAGGACGCGAAGAAGGACGACAACGCGAGCGCCCCGGCTGCCACCGGCGCCTTCCCCGTCACCGTCGAGCACTTCTTCGGCTCCACCGAGGTCAAGAAGGCCCCCCAGCGGGTCGTCACCGTCGGCTACACCGACGACCAGAACGTCCTCGCCTTCGGCATCAAGCCGGTCGGCATGGTCGACCAGTACCCGAACCCGGCCGGTCAGAGCCCCGACATCAACACCCAGTGGCCCTGGGTGAAGGACAAGTGGGGCGAGACCAAGCCCGAGGTCATCATGAGCAACGGTGACGCCGGCCCCAACTTCGAGAAGATCGCGTCCCTGCGCCCCGACCTGATCATCGCGGTCTACTCCGAGATCGACCAGGCCGCCTACGACAAGCTCTCGAAGATCGCCCCGACGGTCGGCCGCACCAAGACGGAGAAGGAGCCCTTCAGCGCTCCGTGGCAGGACAACGCCCTGCAGATCTCCAAGGCCGTCGGCAAGGAGACCGAGGGCAAGGCGCTCGTCCAGGGCATCACGGACAAGCTCGCCGCGGTGAAGAAGGCGCACCCCGAGTTCGCCACCCAGACCGCCGTCGCCCTGTCCTGGTACAAGGACGCGGTGAACCCCTTCACCACCACCGACGTGCGCGGCCAGCTGCTGACCGGCATGGGCTTCAAGGGCGCGACCGAGATCGACAAGATCTCGGACGGCAAGTTCTCCTTCGCGCTCTCCCCGGAGCGCATGGACCTCATCGACGTCGACCGCGT
Organism: Streptomyces sp. NPDC051563; assembly: GCF_044454225.1. Classification (NCBI taxonomy): domain Bacteria; kingdom Bacillati; phylum Actinomycetota; class Actinomycetes; order Kitasatosporales; family Streptomycetaceae; genus Streptomyces; species Streptomyces sp. NPDC051563. The sequence continues at coordinate 74,470 of NZ_JBITDL010000007.1, read as the reverse complement.
CTTCGTCGTCAACGACAAGGCCGACACGGACGCGCTGAAGAAATTCGACCTCTTCGCCAACCTGAAGGTCACCAAGGCCAACAAGGTGTCCTACCTGCTGGACAGCGAGGGTGCGGCGGCCGGTGCGGCCATGTCCCAGGCCACCCTGCCCGCCCTGCCCTTCGCCATCGACGAGCTCGTCAAGTCGGTCGGCTAGGTGTGAGCACCACGGACATTCGGGTCGCCCCGGCAACCCTGCGTACGACGACCGGACGTGAAGCGGCCCGATGGGTGGCGGCCAACTGCCGCACGATGCCCTGGCTGACGTCCGCCGCCGTACTCAGCACGGTCGCCGGGGCGGCTCTCCAGATGCTCCCCGTCCTGCTGCTCGGCAGGGTGGTCGACGGAGTGACCCAGGGCGAACCGCGGTCGGTCCTGATCACGATCGGGGCATGGATGGTGGCCGCCGCGCTCCTCGGCGCGGCGGCCACCGCCCTGTCCGCGTACCTGATCGGGCGGCTCGGCGCCGATCTGCTCGCGGATCTGCGCGAAGGCGCCGTACGGGCCGTCCTGGGCATGCCCAGCGCCCGGGTCGAGCAGGTCGGCCGCGGGGACGTGCTCTCCCGGGTCGGCGACGACGTCGCCGTCCTGTCCAAGGGCATCCGCTCGGCCATCCCCACGGTGTTCTCCGCGGGGATCCTGGTGGCCATCGCCACGGTCGGCATGTTCGGCCTCGACTGGCGGCTCGGCCTGGCCGGCGCCTGTGCGCTGCCGGCCTACGCGCTGGCCCTGCGCTGGTACCTGCCCCGCTCCGCCCCGCTCTACCGCAAGCGCGCGGTGGCCCAGGCCGAGCGCGCCCAGGCGCTGATCAGCGGGCTCAACGGCATCGAGACGGTACGGGCGCACCGCCTGGAGGAGGCCTTCCGCGAGAAGGTCTCCGAGGATTCCCGGCGGGTACGGGACCTCGGCATCGAGGTGTTCCACTTCTTCGGCCGGTTCGTCGGCCGGGAGAACCGCGCCGAGTTCATCGGGCTGTCGCTGATCCTGATCGTGGGCTACGCCCTGCTGGAGACCGGCTCGGCCACCCTCGGCGAAGTGGCGGCGGCGCCGCTGGTGTTCCACCGGCTGTTCACCCCGCTCGGCGCGATCATGTTCACCTTCGACGAGGCCCAGAAGTCGGGCGCGAGCCTGACCCGTCTCGTCGGAGTGCTGGGGGAGTCCACGCAGGACCGGCTGGTGGGCGACGCATCCGCCCAGGCGGCGGGCGAGGAGCCGTACGGGGTGACCGTGAAGGGACTGACCTTCCGTTACCCCGGGTCCGGGGAACCGGTCCTGAGCGACGTCAGCCTGACGATCCCGGCGGGCGGCTCCCTGGCCCTGGTGGGTGCGACGGGCGCCGGCAAGACGACCCTGGCCGCGCTCATCGCCGGCATCGGGACCCCCGAAGCCGGGTCGGTGCGGATCGGTCCGACCGATCTCGCCGATCTGGACGAGGCCGCGGCGAGGGCGCTGGTGAGCATCCTGACCCAGGAGACGCACGTGTTCTCCGGGCCGCTCGCCGACGACCTGCGGCTGGCCGCGCCGGAGGCGACCGACGCCGAACTGCTGGCCGCGCTGGGCACCGTAGGGGCGGCCGAGTGGGTCGACGCGCTGCCCGAGGGCCTGCACACCGAGGTCGGCGAGGGCGGTGCCCGGCTGGACGGCACCAAGGTGGCCCAAGTGGCCCTGGCCCGGCTGGTGCTGGGCCGCGCGCCCGTGGTGGTGCTCGACGAGTCCACCGCGGAGGCGGGCAGCGAGGGCGCCGCCGAGCTGGAACGGGCCGTACTGGCCGCCTGCGCCGGGCGCACCACGCTGTTCGTGGCCCACCGGCTGACCCAGGCGGTGGCCGCGGACCGGATCGCCGTGCTGGATGCGGGACGCGTCGTGGAGCAGGGCACCCACGAGGAGTTGGTGGCCCTGGGCGGCCGCTACGCGCGACTCTGGCGGGCCTGGAGAGACGCTAGTTAGGTCACCCTAATTTAGGTTAGGCTAGCCTTCGTACCTTGGAAGGGTGTTGAGTCTTCAATGATGGAACCGAGCGCTCGTCTCGTGCTGATCTCTCCTACGCGCCTGGCAGACGTGCGCCGGCGTACCGGCGGATACTCCGACCGGACCATCGCCGAGGCCTGTGCCATCGGACTGTCGTACTGGGCGACGGGCGAGAGCCCCGACGGAATCGACCTCGTCCCCGGCACGCTCTTCGCGGACGTCCTCGGATGGACCGACAACGGCGGCAGCGCGCCCGGCGGTTGGGAGACCGGCGAAGCGGCCCCGGACGGCTGGGCCATCGCGGTCCCCGCCGGAGTCCCGCAGGCCGACGCCCAGCTCGCGCTGGACGACCTCGCGGACTTCCCCGACCGGCCCCTCGGCACCATCGGCCCGTCCTCCGTGGCGGAGCGGCTCACCACCCTGGCCGGGTGGAACGACAACGCGGCGGACCGGGTCCGGCCGACCATCGTGGAGATGTTCCGCGAACAGGCGCGCCTGCGGCCGGACGCGGTCGCCGTCATCGACGAACACCGCTCGCTGACCTACCGCCAGGCGGCGGAGCTGTCCGCGCAGCTGGCCCACCACCTGATCGGCCGCGGACTCGGCGCCGAGCAGGTCGTGGGCATCTCGCTGGGCCGCTCCGCCGACATGGTGATCGGCCTCCTCGGCGTCCTCCAGGCCGGCTGCGCCTTCGTCCCGCTCGACCCGCAGTGGCCCGCCGCGCGCCGCGCCGTCGTCATCGACGACGCCCGCGTCGTGCTCCAGCTCAACGACTCCGGCGCGCACGACCCCACGGAACCGGCCGCCGCCGCCGTCGACCTCGACGACTGGCGCTACGCCGACCAGCCCGCCGGGGACACCGGAATCACCGCGCACGGCAACTCCCTGGCCTACGTGATCTTCACGTCCGGTTCCACCGGCCGCCCCAAGGGCGCGATGATCCGCCACGAGGCGATCAGCGAGCGCCTGCTGTGGCAGGTCGAGGAGATCCTGGGCTTCGGACACGACGACGCCTCCCTGTTCAAGGCGCCGCTGTCCTTCGACATATCCATCAACGAGATCTTCCTCCCGCTGGTGTGCGGCGGCCGCCTCGTCGTCCTGCGCCCCGGTGGCGAACGCGACCCGCACCACCTGCTCGGCGTGATCGCCGAGCACCGCGTCACCTTCACCTACCTCGTCTCCTCCATGCTGGACGTCCTGCTGGAGATCGCCGGGGACTCCGACCGCCTCGACAGCATGCGCCACGTGTGGTGCGGCGGCGAGGTGCTCACCCCCGAGCTGTACGAGCGCTACCGCACCCGGCTCGACATCCCCATGTACCACGGCTACGGCCCGGCCGAGACGACCATCGGCGTCTCCCACGTCATCTACCGCGGCGAGGCCGAACGCCTCTCGACCTCGATCGGCAAGGCCAACCCCAACACCCAGCTGTACGTCCTCGACGACGAGCTGCGCCCCGTCCCCGTAGGCGTCGGCGGCGAGCTCTACGTCGGCGGCTTCCTCCTGGGCCGCGGCTACGTCAACGCGCCCGGACTGACCGCCTCCCGGTTCGTGGCCAACCCCTTCGCCACCGACGGCTCCCGCCTCTACCGCACCGGCGACCTCGCCCGCTTCGCCCCCGACGGCTCGCTGGACTTCCTCGGCCGCGCCGACAACCAGATCAAGATCCGCGGCATGCGCCTCGAACTGGAGGACGTGGAGGCCGGCCTCGCGGAACACCCCCGGGTGCGGCACACCTGCGTCATCGCGAAGAAGAACAGCGCGGGCGGCACCTACCTGGTCGGCTACGTGATCCCGGCCGCCGGAGCCGCACAGCTGCGGGCCGACGAGGTCAAGGCCTGGGCCACGGAGCACATGGTCGAGTACATGGTGCCCGCCCACATCGTCGTGATGACCGAGTTCCCCCTCACCGCGAACGGCAAGCTCGACCGGCGCGCCCTGCCCGAGCCCGAGATCGTCACCGGCACGTTCGTCCGCCCCTCCACCGACGAGGAGCGCGCCGTCTGCGCGGCCGTCGCCTCGGTGCTGCGGCTGGAGGAAGTCGGCGTCGACCAGGACTTCTTCCAGCTCGGCGGAGACAGCATCCTCGCCATCTCGCTGCTCAGCGCGCTGCGCGAAGCCGGCCTCTACGTCACCGCCGGGCAGATCTTCGCCAACAGCGTCCTGGGCGCCCTGGCGGCCGTCGCCGGCCGCGAGGACCTGACCCGCGCGGACCACGCCGACGTCGCCACCGGCCCCGTCGTGGGATCGCCCGTCGTCCAGTGGCTCGGCCGGACCACCGACGCGATCGACGGCTTCGTCCAGGCGGTCGTACTGAACACCCCGGCGGACCTCACCGCCGACGCCCTCGGCCCCGTCCTCGACTCCGTCGTCGCCCGGCACGACATGCTGCGCGCCCGGCTCGTCCGCGGGGACCGCTGGAGCTTCGACATCCCGGCGGCCGAAGGGATCTCCGCGGACTGGCAGGAGAGCGACGCGCCGCTCGACGCGTGCGTGGCCCTGGCCACCGAAGGACTCGACCCGGACGGCGGCGTGATGCTGCGCGCCGTCTGGCGCCCCGAGGCGCGCCAGCTGGTCCTGGTCGCCCACCACGTGGTCGTCGACGGAGTGTCCTGGCGCGTGCTGATGGAGGACCTGGCCACCGCATGGCGCCAGCTCTCCGCGGGTCAGGAGATCGAACTGCCCCCGGTGGGAACCTCGTTCCGCCGCTGGACCCAGCTGCTGGCCGGCGCCGGCTTCGACGCGGACCGCGCCCACTACGAGCGCCCCCTGCCCGGCCCCGACGCACCGCTGGGCCGGCGGGCCCCGTCCGAAGAGGACACCGTCGAACGGGAGCGGACCCGGATCTTCACCGTCGGCTCCGAAACGACGGCCGCACTGCTGGGCGAGATCCCCGCGAAGTTCCACGCGGGCGTCAACGACGTGCTGCTGACCGCACTCGCCGTCACCCTCGCCCGGTGGCGGCAGGGCCGCGGCCAGGAGCAGACCTTCGCGCACATCGAGCTGGAGGGCCACGGCCGCGAGGTCCGCCACGTGGCCGCCGCCGCCGGCATCGAGCCGGAGCTGTCGCGGACCGTCGGCTGGTTCACGACCCTGTTCCCCGTCACCGTGGACCCCGGCGCGACCGGCGACTTCACCGACCCCCGCTACCTCGCCGCCGCCCTCAAGGCGGTCAAGGAGGACCTGGCCCGCGTCCCCGGCAACGGCGTCTCCTACGGCGCCCTGCGCTACCTGGCCGGCACCCCCTTCACGGCCCCGGCCCCCCAGGTCCTCTTCAACTACCTGGGCCGCTTCGACGCCGGCGCCTCCGGCGACTGGCAGCTCTCCGGCACCACCGGGCAGCTCGGCGAGAAGCGCGACCCGAGGATGCGCCTGCCGCGCGCCCTGGAGTTCAACGCCATCGCCGAACCCTCCGCCACCGGCGCCTACGAGCTCGTCACCACCCTCTCCTGGCCCGACGGGATGTTCACCGACGAGGACATCGAGGCCATCGGCGGCTACTTCGGCGCGGCCCTCACCGCCCTGGCCGCACTCGACGAGGGCGGCCACTCGCCCAGCGACTTCCCGCTGGTGCGCCTCACCCAGGCCGACGTCGACGCCCTGGACGGACCCGACCTGCGCGCCGTCCTGCCCCTGACCCCGCTCCAGGAAGGCCTGTACTTCCACTCGGTCTTCGACGACGACTCCGCGGGCAGCTACGTCGAACAGCAGCTGCTGACGCTGGAGGGCGAGCTCGACCCCGACCGGCTCCGGGCCGCCGCCACCCGGCTGCTCACCCTGTACCCCAACCTGGCCGCCCGGTTCACGGCCCTCGCCGACGGCCGCGTCGTCTCCGTCCTGGAGAGCGGCGCCGAGGCGCCCTTCGCGGTCCTGGAGCGCCCCGGCATCACCGACGCGGAACTCCACGCACTCGCCGAGCGGGACCGCCGCGCCGGATTCGACCTGGCCACCGGCCCGCTGATGCGGTTCACGCTGGTCCGCGACCCGGAATCCGGCCGCACCGTCCTCGTGCAGACCGTGCACCACATCATCGCCGACGGCTGGTCGGTGCCCCCGATGCTGCGCGCGCTCCTCGCCGAGTACCACGCGCCGGGCAGCACCTACCCGCTGAGCGGCTTCCCCGACTACGTCGGCTGGCTCGCGGAGCGCGACGCCGACGAGAGCGACCGGGTATGGGGCGCCGAGCTCGCCGGGCTGCCCGGCCCCTCGCTCGTCGCCAGGGACCACACCCCGTCCGACCGGTTCGCCGACACCTCCGCCCTGTCCGCCCTCGACGTCGACGCCGCCGTCCGCTCCGCCGGCGTACCGCTCAGCGTGGCCGTGCACAGCGCCTGGGCGCTCACCCTCGGCGGCATCCTGCACTCCGACGACGTGGTCTTCGGCTCCACAGTCTCCGGCCGCGACGCGGACGTCCCCGGCATCGAGGACATGGTCGGCCTGTTCATCAACACCGTCCCGCTGCGCGCCCGCTGGAACTCCGCCACCACGGCGCACGACCTGCTCACCTCGGTGCGCGAGCACCAGGGCGCGGTCCTGCCGCACCAGCACGTCTCGCTGGCCCGGATCGGCCGGCTGGCCGGGGTCGGCTCCCTCTTCGACACCCTCGTGGTCTTCGACGTGGCCACCGACGTGGCCGCGCTGCGCCGCACCGGCGACACCCTCGCCGTCACCGCCCTCGTCAACGAGGGGGCCCCGCACTACCCGCTGACCCTGGTCGTGGAGCGGTCCCTCGACGGCCGCCCGAGCTTCAACCTGATCTACGACGGCGAACTCCTCCGCGAGAGCAGCGCCCGGGACATCCTGGACCGGTTCACGCACACCCTCACCGGCCTGCTCACCCGGCCCGACGCCCCGGTCGCCGACCTGGCGCCCGAGGCCGGCCGCACCCCCGCCCGGATCACCCCGACCACCCTCGGCGCCCTCTTCGACGCCGCCGCGGACCGGGACCCGGCGGCCACCGCCGTCACCCAGTGCGCGCTCGACGGCACCACCCGCTCGCTGACCTACGGCGAACTCGCCGCCGCGAAGAACGAGCTGGCCGCCGCCCTGCGCGCGGCCGGTGTCGGGCCCGGCCGCCGCGTGGCCGTGGCCGTACCGCGGACCATCGAGCAGGTCGTCGCCCTGGTGGCGATCGTCAGCGCGGGCGGCGCGTACGTCCCGCTCGACATGGCCTACCCGGACGAGCGGCTGGAGTACGTCCTCGGCGACGCCGCCCCGCAGGCCGTCCTCGTCGACCCCGGTCAGCGCGCACGCTTCACGGCGCTGCTGGAGCGGGCAGGAGTCCCCGCCCGGGTCCTCGTACAGGGCGACGAACTGCCGCAGGAAGCCGCCGGGTCCACGACGCAGGAGGTGACCTGGCACGACCCCGCCTACGTGATCTACACCTCCGGGTCCACCGGCAAGCCCAAGGGCGTCGTCGTCCCGCACTCCAGCGTGGTGGCGCTGCTCGCCAACACCCAGCCCGACATGGACTTCGGCCCCGACGACGTCTGGGTCCAGTTCCACTCCTACTCCTTCGACTTCGCCGTCTGGGAGCTGTGGGGCGCCCTGGCGCACGGCGGCGAGCTCCTCGTCCCCGACTACGCCCTGACCCGCTCCCCGCTGGACTTCCACCGGCTGGTCCGCGAGCGCGGCGTGACCGTGCTCAACCAGACGCCCTCGGCCTTCTACCAGTTCGCCGAGGCCGACCGGCACGCCGCCCCGTCGCTCACCGGGGACTCGCTGCCCGCCCTGCGCCGGGTCATCTTCGGCGGCGAGGCACTCGACCTCGGACGGCTGCGCGGCTGGGTCGAGCGGCACGGCGCCGCCTCGCCCGAGCTCGTCAACATGTACGGGATCACCGAGACCACGGTCCACGTCACCCACCGGGTGCTGACCGAAGGGGACTTCGCCTTCGGCGACGACGTGAGCCCCATCGGCGGACCCATCCCGGGCCTGGTCACCCACCTGCTCGACGACCGGCTGCGGCCGGTGCCGCCGGGCCAGGTGGGCGCCATCTACGTGGCCGGCGACCAGGTCTCCCTCGGCTACCTGGGGCGCCCGGGCCTCACCGCGGGCCGGTTCGTGGCGAACCCCTTCGCGAACGACGGCTCCCGGATGTACCACACCGGTGATCTGGCCGTCCGTACCCTCGACGGGGAGCTGGAGTTCACCGGCCGCGCCGACGACCAGGTCCAGCTCAAGGGCTTCCGCATCGAGCTCGGCGAGGTCGAGTCCGCGCTGCGCGACCTCGACGGCGTCGTCGACGTGGCCGTCACCGTGGCCGGCAGCGGCGACCACCTGGTCGCGCACCTCGTGGGCCGGATCGACGGCGACCTCTCCGCCCTCCTCGCGGAGAAGCTGCCCGTGCACATGGTCCCCGGCCGGGTCCTGCCGGTCGACTCCCTGCCGCTGACCGTCAACGGCAAGCTGGACCGCAAGGCCCTGATCGAGCGCGCCGCGCAGGACGACACCCCGGCGGACGGCGCTCCCGGCACCGGCACCGGCGCCGGCGGCGGCACAGGGGAGGCGCTCGCCTCACTGGTCGGGATCTTCGCCGACACCCTGTCCCACCCGGCCGCCGACGCCGACACCGACTTCTTCGGCGCGGGCGGCGACAGCATCGTCGCCATCACCGTGGTCAACCGGGCCAGGGCGCTCGGCCTGCCGATCGCCCCCCGCGACGTGTTCCTCCTGAAGACGCCGCGCGCCCTCGCCGAGCTCCTGGGCACGCGCGCACCGCAGACCCGGGCCTCCGCTCCGGCGCCCGCCCGCCGCGCGGACGGCCCGCTGGCGCCCACCCCGATCATCCTGCGCCAGCGCGAACTGGGCGGCTCCCTGGCCCGGTTCGCCCAGGCCCGGACCGTGGCCGTGCCCGACGGCACCGCCCTCGCCGACATCGGGCGCGCCGCCGGCGCCGTACTGGCCGCCCACCCGGCCCTGCGGATGCGGCTGAACACCGAGCACGGCGTGTGGACCCTGCGCACCGAACCGGCCGGCGCGGCCACCGTCCTCGTCTCGGACACGGCCGACGCCACGGCCGCCGCCAACGAGGCCGCGGACCGCCTCGACCCCGAGACCGGGGAGGTCGCCGCCTTCACCTGGCTCGCGGCCACCGGCACCCTGGTGGTCACCGTGCACCACATCGCGGTGGACTCGGTGTCCTGGCTGATCCTGCTGGACGACCTGGCCGCCGCCCTGCGCGGGGAGACCCTCGCACCGGCCACCACCTCCTACGCCGAATACGCCGACGCGCTGACCCTGCGCTCCGCCTCCGGAGCCGAGGACCTCGGGCACTGGGCGGACACCCTGCGGGCACCCCTGCTGCTTCCCGCCTCCGGCGCCCTGCCCGCCTCCGGCACGCTGCCCTCCTCCGCCAGGCTGCGCGACACCACCGTGGTCCTCGGCCCCGAGGCCAGCGACCGGGTGACGCGCACCGCCCCCGCCGCGCTCGGCGTCGCCCTCACCGAGCTGCTGTGCGGCGCCCTGCGCACCGCGCTGACGCGGATCCAGCCGACGCCCACCGATCTCGCGATCGAGCTGGAGCGGCACGGCCGGGTGGCCGTGGAGGAGCACCACGACTACACCCGTACGGTCGGCTGGTTCACCGCCATCGCGCCCGTCCGGCTCACCGCCCACACCGACCCCGTCGCGGCGGCCCGCGAACTCGCGGCCCGCCAGCCCGACGAGTCCGGACACCTGGCCTACGGGCGGCTCCGCTACCTCAACCCGCAGACCGCCCCGCTGCTCACCGCCCGCCCGCAGGTGCTCTTCAACTACCTCGGCCGCGGCAGCGAGTCCCAGGCCCTGCACATCTCCGGCGGGGACCAGGGCAGCCCGTACGCCGTCGAGGTCAACGCCTGGACCGACGCGGCCACCGGCAGCCTGCACGCGGCCTTCACCCTCGCCGAGGAGATCCCCGACGAGATCACCGCGCACTGGCTGGACGCCCTGGAAGCCCTCGCGGAGGCCTCCGTGACGGCCGAGCGCACCGCGCCGGTCACCGCCCTGCAGCGCGGCCTGTTCTTCCAGGCCCAGCTGGCGGGCACCGCCGGACACTACGTCGCGCAGAGCTACTTCGCCCTCGACCACCGCCTCGACACCGGCGTGCTGACCGAGGCCATGGCCGTGGTCATGGCCCGCCACCCCGTCGTCGGCGCCGGCTTCACCACCGACGAGGACGGCGACCCGGTCCAGATCCTCAAGGCGGGCCGCCGCGTCGGCGTCCACACGGTCGAGCTGTCGAGCGACGAGGAAGTCGAAGCGCTGCGCGTCCGGGACCGCAACACCGGCTTCGACCCGGCCGAGCCGCCGCTGATCCGGCTGACCGTGGTCCGGCTGCCCGACGGCCGCGACGGCCTGCTCCTCAGCTACCACCTGCTGCTGTGGGACGGCTGGTCCCGCGCGATCGTGCTCCGCGACCTCTTCGAGGCCTACCGGGCCCTGCTCGCCGGCGAGCAGCCGTCCACGGCCCCGGCCGTGCCGTCCTTCGAGGACCACGCCCGCGCGCTCGCCGCCAAGGACCCGGCCCTCTCGGAGCGGTTCTGGGCCGGGCACCTGACCGGGCTCTCCGGCCCGACCCTGCTCGCCGGACCGGCGCCGGCCCTCTCGGACGACCTGCCGCCCGCGCTCCTGCACACCCTGACCGCCGAACAGTCGCAGCTGCTGCGCGAGACGGCCAAGGCCCACGGAGTCACCCTCAACTCGGTCCTCACCGGAGCCTTCGGCCTGCTCCTCGGAGCCCACACCGGCCGCAGCGACGCCGTGTTCGGCGTCACCGTCTCCGGCCGCGACGGCGAGGGCCTGTCCGACATCGTCGGCGTGCTCCTCAACACCGTGCCCCTGTGGACGCGGGCCCGGCCCGCGGACACCGTCGGGGAGTACCTGGCGTCCGTCCAGGCCGCCCGGGTCGAGGCGATGGAGCACGAGCACCTGGGACTCGGCGAGATCCAGCGGGCCAGCGGCCACGACACCCTCTTCGACAACCTGTTCGTCCTCCAGAACTTCCTGGACCTCGACGGGCTCGCCGAGATGAACGCCCGCCACGGCATCACCGAGGTGAAGTCGGACGACTCCACCCACTACCCCTTCACCTGGGTCGTCACCCCGGGGGACCGGCTCACGGTCAAGCTCGAGCACCGCCACGGCGACTCCGCCGACGCCCGCCGCCTCCTCGACGACTACGTCGGCCTGCTCCAGGACCTGGCCCGCTCCACCGGACCGGTGGGCGCCCTGCCCGGCCTCGGGCCGGTGCCCGCCCCGGCCGCCCGCACCGACATCGGCACCGACACGGTCGTCGACCGCTTCGACCGGGCGGCGGACCGCGCACCCGGGCGGGTCGCGCTCGTCGCGCAGGGCCGGAGCATGACCTTCGCCGAACTCCGGGACCGCAGCCGCCTGCTGGCGGGCGTGCTCGCCGGCCGCGGCATCGGCCCGGAGAAGACGGTGGGCCTGGCGATCCCGCGCACGCTCGACTGGATCGTCGCGCTGTTCGCCGTACTGCGCACCGGAGCCGCGTACGTACCGCTGGAGCTGGACCACCCGGACGAGCGGATCGCCACGATCGTCGCGGACGCCCGGCCCGAGGTGATCCTCACCGTCAGCGCCGTGGCGCCCCGGCTGACCGGCGGCCTGATCGAACTGGACGGACCCCTCCCGGAGGCCGAGCCGCTCGTGACGTTCACGCCGGACGACCCCGACCGGCTGCGGCACCCCGCGTACACGATCTACACCTCCGGTTCCACGGGCAAGCCCAAGGGGGTCGTGACCGAGTACGCCGGACTCACCAACATGCTGATCAACCACCAGCGCCGGATCTTCGAGCCGGTCCTGGCGGAACACGGCAACCGGATCTTCAAGATCGCGCACACCGTGTCCTTCGCCTTCGACATGTCGTGGGAGGAGCTCCTGTGGCTCGCCGACGGACACGAGGTGCACATCTGCGACGAGGAACTGCGCCGCGACGCGCCCGCACTGGTCGCCTACTGCCGTGAGCACGGGATCGACGTCGTCAACGTCACCCCGACCTACGCGCAGCAGCTGGCGGCCGAAGGCCTCCTCGACACCCCGGACCGGCGCCCCGCGCTGGTGCTGCTGGGCGGCGAGGCGGTCACCCCGACCCTGTGGCAGCGGCTCGCCGACACCGAGGGGACCGTCGGGTACAACCTGTACGGACCCACGGAATACACCATCAACACCCTGGGCGTCGGCACCTTCGAGTGCCAGGACCCGGTGGTGGGCGTGGCCATCGACAACACCGAGGTGTTCGTCCTCGACCCGTGGCTGCGGCCGCTGCCGGACGGGGTCCCCGGTGAGCTCTACGTCTCCGGCATCGGCATCGCCCGCGGATACCTGGGCCAGCCGGCCCAGACCGCGCACCGGTTCGTGGCCTCCCCGTTCGGAGCGCCGGGCGAGCGCATGTACCGTACCGGCGACCTGGTGGTCCGCCGGCCCGACGGGAACCTGATGTACCTCGGCCGCACCGACCAGCAGGTCAAGATCCGCGGTCACCGCGTCGAACTCGGCGAGGTGGAGGCCGTGTTCGCCGCGCACCCCGCGGTACGGTTCACCGCCGCGGTCGCCCAGCCCGACCCGCAGGTCGACGGCGCCCACCGGCTCGCCGCGTACCTCGTGCTGGCGGACGGCGCCGATCTGGCGGCGGTCGCCGCCGAGGTGGGCGCCGCACTGCCCGACTACCTGCGCCCGACGCACTACGCCCAGGTCGACGCCATCCCGCTCACGGTGAACGGGAAGGCCGACACCAAGGCCCTCCCGGAACCCAGGCCGCTGGGTGCGCTGAGCACTTCGGGCGAGCGCGGCCCGGAGACCGAGACCGAGGAACTGGTCTGCGAGTTCTTCGCGGAGGCCCTGGACCTGGACGACGACGAGGTGAGCGCCGTGAGCGATTTCGCATCCCTCGGCGGACACTCCATGCTGGCCGTACGCCTGGTCGGACTCCTGCGCCGTGAATTCGGCCCGACCATCACCATCCGTGACCTGCTCACCCTGCGAACCCCCGAAGCGATTGCCCGGCACCTTGATGACAACTCCTGACGTCCAGAGATCCCGCCGCGCGGGATCCGACATCCTGCGGACCGCCATACGGCGCAATGTCGGCGCCATGGTCTGGGGCACCGTCCTCATGGGCCTGTACCAGGCCGGCGAGACGGCCTTCCCGATCGCGCTGGGCCTGATCGTCGACCACACGATGAAGGAGCGGAGCCCCGGGGCGCTCGCCCTCTCGATCGGCGCGCTCGCCGTGATCATCACGACGGTGTCGCTGTCGTGGCGGTACGGGATGCGCATCCTGCAGAAGGCCAACACGACCGAGGCCCACCACTGGAGGGTGCGGGTCGCGTCCTGCGGCCTCCAGCCGGTGGCCCGGGACGTGGACCTGAAGTCCGGCGAGGTCCTCACCATCGCCACCGAGGACGCCGACCAGACCGCCGACATCGTCGAGGTCGTACCGATGCTGATCAGCTCCTCGGTCGCCGTGCTGGTGGCGGCGGTCGCGCTGAGCCTGGCGGACCTGCGGCTCGGCCTGCTGGTCATGGTGGGAACGGCGCTGATCCTCTCCTCCCTCAGCGTGATGTCGAAGCGCATCGGCAGCAGCACCCAGGAGCAGCAGGCCCGGGTGGCGCGGGCCGGTGCGAAGGTCGCCGACCTGATCACGGGTCTGCGCCCGCTGCACGGATTCGGCGGCAACCAGGCGGCCTTCCGGTCCTACCGGAAGGTCAGCACGGAGGCCAAGGAGCAGGCGATCACCGTCGCCCGGGTGAACGGGGTCTACACGGGCACCGCGCTCGGCCTGAACGCGATCCTCGCGGCCTCGGTGACCCTGACCGCCGGCTGGCTGGCCTTCGACGGGCAGATCAGCATCGGTGAGCTGGTCATGGCCGTGGGCCTGGCGCAGTTCATCATGGAGCCGCTCCGGCTGTTCTCGGACATGCCCAAGTACGTGATGATGGCGCGCGCTTCGGCGGAGCGGATGGCCCTGGTGCTGTCCGCCCCGCCGGTGGCGGACCTCGGGACGGCCCGCCCGGCACCCGGCGGGGACCTGGAGATCGACTGCGTCCGCTACGAATCCCTCCAGGGCCTGAAGTTCCACGTCCCGGCGGGCCAGTTCACGGCGATCGCGGTCTACCAGCCGCGTGCCGCGGCCGAACTCGCCTCCATCCTGGCCGTGAACGTGCCGCCGGCCGCGTACGGCGGCACGGTGCGGCTCGGCGGGCAGGACCTCGCGGAGCTGTCGGTCGAGGCGGTCCGCGAACTGATGCTGGTGAACCCGTACGACGGGGAGATCTTCGCGGGAACCCTCCGGACGAACATCGACCCGTCGGGCACCAGCCGGACGGTGCCCGAGGCCGTCGAGGCGTCCATGCTGACCGATGTGGTCGCCCTGCACCGGCAGGGACTCGACTACGAGGTCCGCGACCGCGGTTCGAACCTCTCCGGCGGCCAGCGCCAGCGGCTCTCGCTGGCCCGGGCGCTGGCCGCGGACTCCGACGTGCTGGTGCTGCGGGACCCGACCACGGCCGTGGACGCGGTCACCGAGCAGCTCGTCGCCCGCAAGATCGCCGAGCTGCGCCGGGGCCGCACCACCGTGGTCATCACCAGCAGCCCGGCCCTGCTCGACGCGGCCGACCGGGTCCTCGTCCTGGACGACGGGGTGGTCACGGCCGAAGGGACGCACCGTCACCTGATGGCTTCCGACCCGGCGTACCGCGCGGCGGTCACGCGCTGAGTCCGTGAGCCGGTGAACGGAAAGGGGGCCTGGCCGCCCGGCGGATCGCCGGGCGGCCAGGCCCCCTCGTCGTGCGGCCGGCCTGTCTGCCGGTCCTGCGGTCGGCCGGTCAGGCCAGCGCCCAGGCGACGTCCCTGAGCAGGGCGTGCCGCCAGCCGGCCCGGTCGTGGCCCGACGGCGACCGGGAGACCCGCACGGTGGCGCCGGCCTGTTCCGTGAGGGCCTCGACCAGTTCGCAGTGGGGGTGCATGCGCGTCTCGTGCTCGCCCAGGTCGAAGGCGATCCGCAGGCCCGGCGGGGCGGGGCGCTCGCGCAGGCGTGCGGCGGTGGTGCCGCCGCGCGGACCGCCCAGCGGGTCCGGCAGGTCCGAGGCCTCCGGGGTCCACCAGAACGACCCCGACTGGCAGGCGACCCGGGACACCAGGTCCGGGAACTCCGTCGCCGCGTACAGCGCGCTCAGCCCGGCGAGGCTCTGCCCGGCGACGACCAGCCGGCCGAGGTCGGCGGTCACCCCGCTGTCCGCGACCAGCGGCAGCAGTTCGTCCCGTACCGCCTCCCACAGCTCGGGCCGGCAGCCGAACTCCGCCTGCCGGTCCTTGGCGGGCAGGAACACCAGCGTGGCCGGGGGCATCTCGCCGGCCTCGAAGGCGGCGTCGAAGGCCGTCATGGCCGGGTGGAGGTACAGCCAGTCGTCCCCGTCGAGCAGCAGGACCACCGGTCCGCCGCCGCCGACCGGGTGGATCCGTACGGTGCGCTTGCCGCCGAGCCGTTCGCTCGCCCAGCGGATCCGGGTGCGCGGCAGGGGCAGTACGTCGTCGGCGCCCACGGCCGGCCAGTACGGCTGGGGCGCGAGGTCCGGGGTGGCGACGACGGAGCGTTCGCCGCCGGCCCGGGCCGGGTTGAGGGGATCGGGGTACGACGATCCGTCATCGGCGAGGAACCGGTAGGTCACTCGGAGCCGGGCGGGCATGCGGACCTCGGCGTACCAGCAGTCCGTGTCGCGCCACCGGAGCAGCGCCACCGGGTCCGACCAGCTCTCGAAATCGATGACCGTCGGGCTGCCGCGCCAGAGGAACAGGGTGACCCAACCGCCGTCGCCGGAAGGCGCGGACGCGGGAGCCGCGGCCGCCCAGAACTCATCGGTGCCGGGCGTGCCGGGCAGGTCGAACGCGGCGAAGGGGCTCTCGGAGCCGTCCTCGGCCAGGATCCGTTCGAGTGCACGCATCGGTGCCTCCTTGTGAGGGGGAAGGGGAAACGTTAAGCTCTATAATTAGGCGAGCCTAACCTAAGTGAACGGCTCTCTTCATTCCCGATCGACCTTCCCCACGGGCACGGCGCCCGCTGTCGGACTGCGCGCGCCGCACGCCGACGTCACCCGCCGGTCCCACCGGGCTCCTGGAGGAACCCCAGTATGAGCACCAACCCGTTCGACGATGCCGACGGCCGCTTCCTGGTCCTGGTGAACGACGAGGGTCAGCACTCCCTCTGGCCCTCCTTCGCCGAGGCTCCCGGCGGATGGACGGTCGCCCTCGCCGAGACCACCCGCGAGGCGTGCCTGGAGTTCATCGAGTCGAACTGGACCGACCTGCGCCCCCGGTCCCTCGCGGCGGCCGTCGAAGCCTGACCGGTCCGGCCCCGGACCCGCCGCGCCCGCGGCGGGTCCGGGGCCGGCCTGTGTCCGGGCGGCGGCCCTCGGCCGCCCCGGATCCAACGGGCCGCCGGGGGTGGCCGGTTGGCGGCGGAGGGCCCGGACGGGATGCGGCCAAATTAGGTTAGGCTAAGCTAAGTTTGTAGGGGGGATCGTGTGACATGAGAGAGCGGAAGAACATGACCGTACGGGTCGCGGTGGCCGGTGCCAGCGGCTACGCCGGCGGGGAGCTGCTCCGCCTGCTGAGCTCGCACCCCGCCGTGGAGATCGGCGCGCTCACCGCGCACAGCAGCGCGGGCCGTCCACTGGGGGCCGTACAGCCCCAGCTTCCCGAGTTCGCCGACCGGATCCTCCTGGACACCTCCGCCGCCTCCCTGCGCGGCCACGACGTGGTCTTCCTCGCCCTGCCCCACGGCCAATCGGGCGCCCTGGCGGCCGAGTTGGAACCCGGCACCCTGGTGGTGGACTGCGGCGCCGACTTCCGGCTGCGGGACCCGGCCGCCTGGGAACGGTTCTACGGCTCCGCCCACGCCGGCACCTGGCCCTACGGCCTGCCCGAACTCCCCGGAAGCCGGGACGAGTTGAAGGGCGCCACCCGGATCGCCGTCCCCGGCTGCTACCCCACGGCCGTCACCCTGGCCCTGTACCCCGCCTACGCGGCCGGGCTGGTCGAGCCCGAAGCCGTCATCGTCGCCGCCAGCGGAACCTCCGGCGCGGGACGCGCGCTCAAGACGCACCTCCTCGGCACCGAGGTGATGGGCTCCATGAGCCCGTACGGGGTCGGCGGCGGGCACCGGCACACCCCCGAGATCGCTCAGAACCTGTCCCGCGCGGCGGGCACGCCCGTGACGGTCTCCTTCACGCCCACCCTGGCGCCCATGCCCCGGGGCATCCTCGCCACCTGCTCGGCCCGCCTGCACCCGGCCGCGGAGCTGCCCGCCGAGAGCGAGGTGCGCGCCGTGTTCGAAGCCGCGTACGCCGACCAGCCGTTCGTCCGGCTGCTGCCGCCCGGCCAGTGGCCCACCACCGCGGCCGTCCTCGGTTCGAACACCGCCCAGGTGCAGATCGCCGTGGACCCCGACGCCCGCCGGCTGATCTGCGTGAGCGCCATCGACAACCTGACCAAGGGCACCGCCGGTGGCGCGGTGCAGAGCATGAACATAGCCCTCGGCCTGCCGGAACGGCAGGGCCTGCCCCTGAATGGAGTGGCTCCGTGAGTGTGACCGCCGCCCGCGGATTCCTTGCCGGCGCCGTGCGCGCCGGCATCAAGGAGTCCGGTGACCCGGACCTGGCCCTGGTGGTGAACCGGGGGCCCTCGCGCGCCGCCGCCGGTGTCTTCACCTCGAACCGCGTGCAGGCCGCGCCCGTACGCTGGTCCCGCCGCGTGCTCGCCGACGGGCGGATCTCCGCCGTCGTCCTCAACTCCGGTGGTGCGAACGCCTGCACGGGACCGGGCGGCGCCGAGGACACCCGGGTGACGGCGGAGCGCACCGCGCTCGCCGTGGGGAGCACGGCCGACGAGGTCGCGGTGTGCTCCACCGGACTCATCGGCGTCCGCCTCCCGATGGAGCGGGTGACCTCCGGCATCACCATGGCCGCGGAGCGGCTGTCGCCCGAAGGCGGCGAGGAGGCTGCCGTAGCGATCAAGACGACGGACTCCGTCCACAAGACGGCGGTGGCCTCCGGCCCCGGCTGGACGGTGGGCGGCATGGCCAAGGGCGCGGGCATGCTCGCCCCCGGCCTCGCCACCATGCTGGTCGTCCTGACCACGGACGCCGACGCGGGCGCCGAGGCGCTCGACTCCGCCCTGCGCGAGGCGGTGCGCACCACCTTCGACCGGGTGGACTCGGACGGCTGCATGTCCACCAACGACACCGTGCTGCTGCTCGCTTCGGGCAGCTCCGGCATCACGCCCGGCCCCGCGGAGCTCACCGCGGCCGTGCACGCCGTGTGCCGGGACCTCGCGCTCCAGCTGGTGGCGGACGCCGAGGGCGCCTCCAAGGAGATCGAGGTGGCCGTCGTCGGCGCCGCCACGGAGGCGGACGCCGTGGAAGTGGGCCGCTCGGTGGCCCGCAACAACCTCCTCAAGTGCGCCCTGCACGGCGAGGACCCGAACTGGGGCCGCGTGCTGTCCGCGATCGGCACCACCGCGGCCGCCTTCGACCCGGACCGGCTGGACGTGGCGATCAACGGCGTCTGGGTGTGCCGGGACGGCGCCGGGGCAGAGGCGCGGGACAAGGTGGACCTGTCCGGCCGCGATATCGTCATCACCGTGGACCTGCGCTCCGGTGACTCCTCGGCCGTCATCTGGACCAACGACCTCACGGCCGAGTACGTGCACGAGAACAGCGCCTACAGCTCGTGAACGGGGCCGAGATGACGCGGACGAAGACCCCGGACCCGGCGGTACGGGCCACGGCGACGGCCACCGTGCCCGCGCCCGTGCCCGTGCCCCGGGACCTGCCCTGGCTGGAGCAGCTCCAAGGCCGCACGGTCGTCGTCAAGTTCGGCGGCCACGCCATGGTGGACCCCTCCGCCCACCGGACCTTCGCCCAGGACGTCGTGGAGCTCTGGCACGCGGGCCTGCGGCCCGTCGTCGTCCACGGCGGCGGGCCCCAGATCAGCGCCCTGCTCGACCGGCTCGGCCTGGAGGTCCGCTTCGAGGCCGGGCTGCGGGTGACCACGCCCGAGACCATGGACGTGGTGCGCATGGTGCTCACCGGCCAGGTCCAGCGCGAACTGGTCGGCGCCATCAACGCCCACGGGCCCTTCGCCGTAGGCCTGTCGGGGGAGGACGCCCACACGATGACCGCCGTCCGGCGCCCGGCCTGGGTGGACGGCCTGCCCGTGGACATCGGCCAGGTCGGCGACATCGTGGACGTGGACGCCGGCGCCATCGCGGCCCTGCTGGAGCAGGGCCGCATCCCCGTGGTCTCGCCCGTGGCGCGCGGGGAGGACGGCCAGGTCTACAACGTCAACGCCGACCTCGCGGCCTCGGCGCTGGCCGTGGCCCTCGGGGCCGACCGGCTCGTGGTGATGACCGACGTCGAGGGGCTGTACGCGGACTGGCCGCACAGCACCGAGGTGATCGACCGCCTCACGGCCGGCGAACTGGACGCCCTGCTCCCGGAACTCGCGAGCGGCATGCTCCCCAAGATGGAGGGCTGCCTGCGCGCCGTACGGGCCGGCGTCGCCCGGGCCCAGGTCATCGACGGCCGGGTGCCGCACGCCCTGCTGCGCGGGGTGTTCACCGAGGACGGACCCGGCACCACGGTGGTGCCGGACGAGGAGCCAGGGCCCGAGGGGTCCCGCGGCACGGGCGAGGAGGACGGCGCGTGACCGCCGACAGCACCAGGACACCGCTCGCCGACCGCTGGCGCGCGGTGATGATGGACACGTACGGCACGCCCCCGCTCGCCCTGGCCAGGGGCGAGGGCAGTACGGTCTGGGACGAGGACGGCCGCGCGTACACGGACTTCACCGGCGGGATCGCCGTCAACGCCCTGGGGCACGCCCACCCCGCCCTGGTCGCGGCCGTCCAGGACCAGGTCGCCCGGCTCGCCCACGTGTCGAACCTGTTCGTCTCGGAGCCGGCCGTCGCGCTCGCCGAACGGCTGCTGGCCCTGCTGGACCGGCCGGGCCGGGTGTTCTTCGCCAACTCGGGCGCGGAGGCGGTCGAAGCCGCCTTCAAGATCGCCCGCCGGACCGGCCGCCCGCACCTGGTCGCGACGGAGGGCGGGTTCCACGGACGCACCATGGGGGCGCTGGCCCTGACCGGCCAGCCGCCCAAGCGGGCCCCGTTCCTGCCCCTGCCCGGGGAGGTCACGCACGTTCCCTACGGGGACGCGGAGGCGCTGCGCGCGGCCGTCACGGAGCACACGGCCGCGGTCCTCCTCGAACCCCTGCAGGGCGAGGCCGGAGTGGTTCCGGCGCCCCCGGGCTACCTGCGGGCGGCCCGCGAGATCACCCGCGCCACGGGCACCCTGCTCGTCCTGGACGAGGTGCAGACCGGGATCGGCCGCACCGGCCACTGGTTCGCGCACCAGGCGGAGCCGGGCGCGGAGCCGGACGTGATCACCCTGGCCAAGGGGCTGGGCGGCGGCCTGCCGATCGGCGCCACGGTCGCCTTCGGCGCCGCCGCCGGACTGCTGACCCCCGGTCAGCACGGATCCACCTTCGGCGGCAACCCCGTCGCGTGCGCGGCGGGGCTCGCCGTCCTGGACACCATCGAGAAGGAAGGGCTGCTCGCGCACGCCACGCGGGTGGGGGAGCGGCTGAGGCGCGGCATCGAGGCACTGGAACACCCCCTGGTCCGCGAAGTGCGGGGTGCCGGGCTGCTCCTGGGCGTCGTCCTCGCCGAGCCGGTCGCCGTGCGGGTCCAGCGGGCCGCGCAGGACGCCGGGTTCCTCGTGAACGCGGCCGGCGCGGGCGTCGTACGGCTGGCTCCCGCCCTGACGCTGCCGCAGGAGCGGGCCGACGCCCTGGTGGCGGCGCTGCCCGCGATCCTCGACGCCGGGTAGGCCCGGCGGGCGGTACGGCTCGGGGCGGGTCCCTCAGGGGCCCGCCCCTTCGTCGTCTGCGCCGTCTACAGGGTGCGGGACAGGACCCGCGCGCCCCGGGCCGGGTCCAGGGACTGCGCCCAGCCGGCCGGAGCCAGGCTCGGGGAGGCCGGGAGGAACCCGTGGCGCAGGAAGAGGCGGCCGCTGCCGGTCGTGGCCGTGAACAGTGTGGACAGGGGGCGGGTACGGGCCCTGGCGAACGCCGCGTGCAGCAGGCGGGCGCCCATGCCCGTGCCCTGCCGGTGGGCCGCGACGCAGAAGTTGTACAGCACGCCCGCCGCGGGGTGTTCGCGCAGGGCGAGGCAGCCTTCGAGGGTTCCGTCGGGCGCCTGCGCGACGAGGAAGTCGGTGGCCTGGGAGAGGTAGACGGAGACCGGGCGTTCGCGGAGCGCCCCCGCGTGGACGAACGGCCGGGAGAGGGCGGCGAGCGCCGGGCCGTCGTCCCGGCGGGCCGGGCGCACCGAGAACTCGGGAACCCCGTGCCACCGGGTGGCGGGGGTGCGGGGCGACAGGGTGGCGTGCGCGGCGGCAGGGTGCAGCGTGGCCGTGGTCAAGGTGTTCCTTCCTCGGTTCCGCCGTGTGCGGGTGCGGGGGCGAGGCCTCCCGGCGGAACGATCGAAGTAAGGTTAGCCTTACCTACTCTACGGAGCCAAGTCGGCCCGTACGGACGGCGCGTGCGGCCACGTAGCCGGGGAAGGCGGGCACGTCGGCGAGGGTCCATCCCGGCGGGGCGGAGGGGGCGTCCCCGGTGCCCACGTAGGTCAGGGCCGGGTTCCCGCCGAGGCCGATACCGACTCCCTTGAGGTAGGCCTCCTTCCGCGTCCAGCAGCGCGCCACCGCCGCGGGGCGCTCGCCGGCCGCCAGCACCGACAGCTCGGCGCGCTCGGCCGGATGCAGGACCTCGGTCAGCTCCGAGGCCACCTGGGCCGCCACCGCGGGGTCCGGCCGCCGCTCGATGTCGACACCGACCGGAGCGTCGGCGAAGGCCACCAGCACGGCGTCCCCGGCGTGGGACAGCGAGAAGTGCAGCGGCAGGCCGGGCAGGGCGGGCCGGCCGTGCGGCCCGCCGCAGCCGGGGCACGGCTCGCGGAAGAAGCGCACCTGCGCGGGGTCCCGGCCGAGCCGCTCGCCCAGCAGCCGGCGCAGCACGACGTGCGCGACCCGGTACTGGTCGCGGTCCGCGGCGCGCCTGAACCCCTGGAGCCGGGCCCGCTCGGCCTCGTCGAGCATCCCTTCCAGTTCCCGCGCCCGGTCCGCGTACAGGCTCACGCGCACCGCCCACAGCCCCGGCCCGGGCGAGCTGAGCCAGGGCCGTGCCGGGCCGTCGGTCCCGCTGCGGTCGGCTGCGGCCGTCACCCGCACGGGCGGCCCGGGTAATCGGCGCCCTCCGGGGCGCCGGCCTCGCGCATCCGGCACAGGACTTCCCCGAGGAGCCGGTCGTCCACGTCGACGGGCATGTTGAACTCCCGGTCGAAGACGAAGGAGTCGCCCGCGCCCGCGTGCCAGATCACCCAGCGCGGCGGCATCTCGGGCGCCTCCCACAGCGGGGAGAACCGTTCCAGAACGTTGACCTGAGTGCTCACAGCTTTCCTTCGTCCGTAGTGTCCGTAGCGTCCGTAGCTTGCTTTCCGTCGACCCACGTCGCCACGACCTCGACGGCGGCGATCCGGGAGGGATCGACGTACCGCGGGTCGTCGCCCAGCACGACGAGGTCGGCGCGCTTGCCGGGGGTGAGGCTGCCGGCACTGTCGTCCCACCGGCAGGCGTACGCACCGGCGACCGTGTAGGCGCGCAGCGCCTCCTCGACGGTGACCGCCTCGTCCGGCCCGATCGGCCGCCCGGAGGCGGAGGCCCGCTCGACCATGAACTGGATCGCCCGGAGCGGGGCCCCGTCCGTGACGGGCCGGTCGGAACTCCCCACGAGGGTCACCCCGTGGTCGAGGAATCCGCGCCCCCGGTACATCCAGGGAGCCCGCTCCGCACCCATCACGTCCGCGTAGTCGTCCCCGAACGAGTGCAGGAAGGTCGGCTGGACGACCGCACTGACCCCCAGGCGCGCGAACCGCGGGAGCTGGTCGGGGCGGATCAGCCCGGCGTGCTCGATCCGGTGCCGCGCGTCCGGCCGGGGCAGCAGCCGCTGCGCCCGCTCCAGCGCGTCGAGCGCGAGATCGGCGGCGCGGTCCCCGATGGCGTGCACGGCGAGCTGCCAGCCCGCGAGGTGACCGTCCACGATCAGCCGGGTGAGGCGCTCGGGGTCGTCCTGGAGCTGGCCGGTGTGGTCCGTGCCCGCGTACGGGGCCGTCAGCGCCGCGGTACGGGCCATCATCCCGCCGTCGGTGTAGATCTTGAGCGCGCCGAGCGACAGCCAGTCGTCGCCGAACCCGGTGCGCATGCCCAGGTCCAGGGCCCGGGGGATCCCGTCCTCCCGATGCGCCTCGCGCGGCCGCAACGTATCGCCCGCGGGCATGAGCTGCACCCGCAGCGGCAGCCTGCCCCGGTCCCGCAGCAGCTGGTACGCGCCGAGCTCCACCGGGCTGTGGCCGAGCAGCCCGCCCCCGATGCCCGCCTCCGCGACGGCGGTCACCCCCTCGGTGAGGCAGGTCCGGGCCGCACGCTCGACGGCGTCGGCGATCTCGGCCTGCCCGTACGGCAGTCGCAGCCGCCGGGCGGCGGTCATGGCCCCCTCGGCCAGGAAGCCGTCCTGATGCGGGACATCGGCGGGCAGCAGCCTCAGCACGGCACTGTTCACCACGCACCCGTGCCCCGAGTCGTGCATCAGGAACACCTTGCGCCCGCGGCTGACCGCGTCCAGCTCGCCGGCGGTCAGATGCCGCCCGAGCGCCCGCTGGTCGTACCCCATGACATCGACCCAGGCCCCGTCCCCGCCGCCCGAGCGGGAGACCGCTTCGGCCACCACCGCCAGCACGTCCTCGACCCGCTCGCACGGGGCGACGCTCGGGGTGCTCTGCTTCAGCCCGGTCCAGGCCAGGTGCACATGACTGTCGATGAACCCGGGCAGCACGGTGGCCCCCTGCAGATCGACGACCTCCCGGGCGGGCAGCGAGGCCACGTCCTCGTCGAGCCCCACGATCCGCCCCCGCCAGATCCCCAGCACGTGGGCGACGGGCCGGTCGGGATCCATGGTGATGATGTTCGCGTTGATCAACCTCGAACACAGCATGGGTAGTACGACTCCCCCTGAGGGCAACGCGCGTGTACACGGGGTGGGGCGGACGGCCATGGGGCGCCCACAGGCAGCTTAGGTAAGCCTAACCGTACGTTTGTCAGCGGGTCAACGTGCGGCGAGCGCCCCGGAAGGCGGAGCTGCCCTCCTGCTTCGGGGTGGAGCCGGAGTGGATGTGCGTCGAGCCGACCCGGTGCACCTTCTCGTACGAGGGCCTTCCCGAGGGCGGCTGACCCCCGTCGTCACACCGGCAGGCCCGTAGGGGCCTTGATGCGCTTCATGATGATCTGCGAGTTGACCTCCGTGACGCCCGAGAGGGCCGTGAGCTGCTCGATCCAGAGGCGTTCGTACGCGCGGAGGTCCGCGACGGCGATGCGCAGGAGGCAGCCGGGGCTGCCGAAGAGGCGGTAGGCCTCGATGACGTCGGGGATGTCCTGGAGTGCCGCTTCGAAGGCTTCGACGGCCTCGCGGTCGCGTCGGACCTCCACCGAGACCAGGACCTCGAAGCCGCGGCCCACGGCTTCGGGGGAGATCACCGCGCGGTAGCCCTGGATGATCCCCTCCTCTTCCAGCTGGCGGACCCGGCGCATGCAGGGGGAGGGGGTGAGGCCCACGCGCTGGGCCAGCTCCTGGTTGCTGAGCCGGCCGTCGGCCTGAAGCTCGCGCAAGATTTCTCTGTCGATCGCGTCCATCGCGCAATTATCGCGCATGTTTTATTGCGGGGCGGGGCTAAATCGCAATCGTGTTGCGCGTAGATCGGCCTACCATTGCCGATTGTAGAAAATCTGTGCGGGCCGTTTCGGGCTGTGTGAAGGAAGGGTCGTGGTCATGGGACGCATCGTCGTGATCAGTACGGGCGGGACGATCGCCAGCCGCTGGCAGGGTTCCGGTTTCGCTGCCGACGCCGACGGGGCCGAGGTCATGGCGACCGCGCCGCTTCCGGAGGGCGTGAGCATCGAGGTCGTCGACCTGTTCAGCGTCAACAGCCCCCGGCTCACCACCGCGCACCAGCTGACCCTGCTGCGGACCGTGCACGAGGTGCTCGCCGACCCGGACGTGGACGGGGTCGTGGTCACGCACGGCACCGACACGCTGGAGGAGTCGGCGTTCCTGGTGGATCTCCACCATCACGATGCGCGGTCCGTGGTCTTCACCGGGTCGCAGCGGCCCATGGGGGCGGCCGACGGGGACGGTCCCGGCAATCTCTACGATGCCCTGCTCACCGCGTCCAAGACGCGCGGGCTCGGCGTCCTGATCACGTTCGCCGGCCGGGTGCACGCGGCCCGCGGAACCGTGAAGGCGCAGGCCGTGGCGCTGGACGCGTTCGCCGACCCGTCGAAGGAACTGCTGGGGAAGGTCGGCTTCGGCAAGGTCACCGTGCTGCGCACGCCGGTGCGGCCGGAGCCGCTGCCGCTGCCCGCGATGCCCGAGGCGCCGGAAGGGCCGCCGCGGGTGGACGTCGTCGTGCACCACGTGAGCGGCGACGCGGTGCTGCTGAACGCCGCGGTGGCGGCCGGGGCGCAGGGAATCGTGCTGGTCGGCACGGGCGCGGGCAACGCGACGCCGGAGGTGGTGGACGCGGTGAAGGCGGCCGTCGCGCAGGGCGTGCTGGTGGCGCTGACCACGCGGGTCGCGGCCGGGCCGGTGACGGAGATCTACACCCACGGCGGTGCGGTGGACCTGGTCGCGGCCGGGGCCGTGCCGACGGGAACGCTGCGGGCGCCGCAGGCGCGGGTCGCCGTCCTGGCCGCGCTGCTCGCCGAGGAGGAGCCGGAGGAGCGCGTACGGGTGCTCCGGCGGATGCTCGCCACCGGCGGGCCCGTACTGGTCGCCGCCTGACCCTGCCGGGGGGACCTCAGGACTCCGTGAAGGCCGCCAGGAGGCGGTCCGCCGCCAGGGTGGGGGTCAGGGTGCCGTCCCGGACCGCCGATTCCAGGGCGGGGGCGAGGTCCCGTACCGCCGGGTTCGAGCGGAGGCGCTCCAGGAGCTCGTCGCGGACCATCGACCAGGTCCACTCCACCTGCTGGGCCGCCCGCTTCGACGCCAGGCGGCCGCCCGCCTCCAGGAGCAGGCGGTGCTGTTCCAGGCGGTTCCAGACCTCCTCCAGGCCCGTGGATTCCCGGGCGCTGCACGTCAGGACCGGCGGGGTCCACGCGGCGTCGGCCGGGTGCATCAGGCGCAGGGCGCTGGACAGTTCGCGCGCCGCGGACTTCGCGTCGCGCTCGTGCGGGCCGTCGGCCTTGTTGACGGCGAGGACGTCGGCCAGTTCCAGGACGCCCTTCTTGATGCCCTGGAGCCCGTCGCCCGTGCGGGCCAGGGACAGGAGCAGGAAGGAGTCGACCATGCCGGCCACCGTCGTCTCCGACTGGCCCACGCCCACCGTTTCGACGAGGACCACGTCGTAGCCCGCCGCCTCCATCACGATGATCGATTCCCGGGTGGCCTTCGCCACCCCGCCCAGCGTCCCCGCCGAGGGGGACGGGCGGACGAAGGCCGCGGGGTCCACGGAGAGGCGTTCCATCCGGGTCTTGTCACCCAGGATGGAGCCGCCCGTACGGGTGGAGGACGGGTCGACGGCCAGGACCGCCACCCGGTGGCCCAGCCCCGTCAGCATCGTGCCGAAGGCGTCGATGAAGGTGGACTTCCCCACGCCCGGCACCCCGCTGATGCCGATCCGGCGCGCCCGGCCCGCGTGCGGGAGGAGGTCCGTCAACAGCTGCTGCGCCAGTACCCGGTGCGCGGGCAGGGTGGACTCGACGAGGGTGATCGCGCGCGCGACGAACGCGCGCTTCCCGTCGAGCACGCCCTTCGTGTAGGCGGTGATGTCGATCCGGGGCACGGCGGCTACAGCTCGTGGCCCAGGTCCGCGGCGAGCCGCGTCACCAGGTCGTGCGCCGCGTCCGGGATGACCGTGCCCGGCGGGAACACCGCCGTCGCCCCCATCTCCAGGAGGGTCGGGACGTCCGCGGGCGGGATGACCCCGCCCACGACGATCATGATGTCCTCGCGGCCCTCCGCGGCGAGGGCCTCGCGCAGCGCGGGCACCAGGGTCAGGTGACCGGCCGCGAGGGAGGAGACGCCGACCACGTGCACGTCGGCCTCGACGGCCTGGCGGGCCACTTCCTCCGGCGTCTGGAACAGCGGGCCGACGTCCACGTCGAAGCCCAGGTCGGCGAAGGCGGTCGCGATCACCTTCTGGCCGCGGTCGTGCCCGTCCTGGCCCATCTTGCAGACCAGGATGCGCGGGCGGCGGCCCTCCGCCTCCTCGAACCGGTCGACGAGCGTGCGGGTGCGCTCCAGGGACGGGGACTCGCCTGCTTCGGTGCGGTACACACCCGAGATCGTACGGATCTGGCTCGCGTGCCGCCCGTACACCTTCTCCAGGGCGTCCGAGATCTCGCCGACCGTGGCCTTCGCACGTGCCGCGTCCACCGCCAGGGCGAGCAGGTTGCCCTCCCCGCGCTCGGCCGCGTTCGTCAGCGCCCGCAGGGTGTCCTGGGTGACCGCCTCGTCGCGCTCCGCCCGCAGCCGGCGCAGCTTCTCGATCTGCTGGGTGCGCACGGAGGAGTTGTCGACCTTGAGGACGTCGATCTGCTCGTCGGTCGCGACCCGGTACTTGTTGACGCCGATCACCGGCTGGCGGCCCGAGTCGATGCGGGCCTGCGTGCGGGCCGCCGCCTCCTCCACCCGGAGCTTGGGGATGCCCGCGTCGATGGCCTGCGCCATGCCGCCGGCCGCCTCGACCTCCTGGATGTGCTGCCAGGCCCGGCGCGCCAGGTCGTACGTCAGCTTCTCGACGTACGCGCTGCCGCCCCACGGGTCGATGGACCGGCAGGTGCCCGACTCCTGCTGGAGCAGGAGCTGGGTGTTGCGGGCGATGCGCGCGGAGAAGTCGGTGGGCAGGGCGAGGGCCTCGTCGAGGGCGTTGGTGTGCAGCGACTGGGTGTGGCCCTGGGTGGCGGCCATGGCCTCGATGCAGGTGCGGGTGACGTTGTTGAAGACGTCCTGCGCCGTCAGCGACCAGCCCGAGGTCTGCGAATGGGTGCGCAGGGAGAGGGACTTGGCGTTCTTCGGGTCGAACTGCTTGACCAGCTTCGCCCACAGGAGGCGGGCCGCGCGGAGCTTGGCCACCTCCATGAAGAAGTTCATGCCGATCGCCCAGAAGAAGGACAGGCGCGGGGCGAAGGCGTCCACGTCCAGGCCGACGGCCTGACCGGCCCGCAGGTACTCCACGCCGTCGGCGAGGGTGTACGCCAGCTCCAGGTCGGCCGTGGCCCCGGCCTCCTGGATGTGGTAGCCGGAGATGGAGATGGAGTTGTAGCGGGGCATCTTCTGCGAGGTGAAGGCGAAGATGTCGGAGATGATCCGCATCGAGGGCTTCGGCGGATAGATGTAGGTGTTGCGGACCATGAACTCTTTGAGGATGTCGTTCTGGATGGTCCCGGCGAGCTTGTCGGGGGAGACGCCCTGCTCCTCGGCCGCCACGATGTAGAGGGCGAGGACCGGCAGCACCGCGCCGTTCATCGTCATCGACACCGTCATCTTGTCCAGCGGGATGCCGTCGAAGAGCTGGCGCATGTCGTAGATCGAGTCGATGGCCACGCCCGCCATGCCGACGTCGCCCGTCACGCGCGGGTGGTCGCTGTCGTAGCCGCGGTGCGTGGGCAGGTCGAAGGCGATCGACAGGCCCTTCTGGCCGGAGGCGAGGTTGCGCCGGTAGAAGGCGTTGGACTCCTCGGCCGTGGAGAAGCCCGCGTACTGCCGGATCGTCCAGGGCTGGTTGACGTACATCGTCGGGTACGGGCCGCGCAGGTACGGGGCCACGCCCGGGTAGGTGTGGAGGAAGTCCAGGCCCTCCAGGTCCCGGCCCGTGTACAGGGGCTGTACGCCGATCCCCTCGGGGGTCTCCCACAGCAGCTCGGCGGCTCCCGAGCCGGTGGCCTCCTTCAGCGCGGTCCGCCACTGGTCCTCGGACCCGGCGGCCGGGGCGGCGCCGTCCAGCGCGAGTTCGGTGAAATCGGGGATGCTCAAGACGCGACTCCCGTCCGGTCGAGTACGGAGGACAGCACGGCGACCGCGTCGCAGCCGGCGAAGACGTACTCGTCCACGGCCGCCGCGGCGGTGCCGGGCCTGCCCGCGAGGAACACGGTCGTCGCGCCGGCCGAGCGCAGGGCCGCGGCCACCGCCTCGGCCTGCTCCTCGTACAGCGCGTCACTGGAGCACAGCACGGCCATGCCGTCGGCTCCGCTCGCCGCGTAGGCCGCGGCGGCCGTCTGCGGGGTCACCGACACCGGGTCGTGGACCGGGGTGATGCCGCCCGCCTGGAACAGGTTCGAGGCGAAGGTGGCGCGGGCGGTGTGCGCGGCCGCCGGGCCCAGGGCCGCCAGGAACACGGTCGGCCGCTTGCCCGTCGCCGCCAGGTGTACGTCGCTGCGGGCGCGCAGTGCCTCGTACGCCTCGTCCCGCCGCACGCGCGGCAGTCCGCCGGTGAGCGGGGCCGGGGCGGGTTCGCGTGCCACCGGCTTCTCGGAGAGGTGCGGGAACTCGCTGACTCCGGTGACGGGTTCGCGCCGGGTGGCCAGCTTCTTGGAGCGCGCGGCCCAGGTGGCGGCGAGGCGCTCGGCGACCAGGCCGGAGCGCAGGGCGGCGGCCTGACCGCCCGCCTTCTCGACGACCTGGAAGAACTCCCAGGCGGCGTGCGCGAGTTCGTCGGTGAGCTGCTCGACGTAGTACGAGCCGCCCGCCGGGTCGATCACCCGGGCCAGGTGGGACTCCTCCAGCAGGATCGTGGAGGTGTTGCGGGAGATGCGGCGGGCGAACGCGTCGGGCAGGCCCAGCTCCTGGTCGAAGGGGAGCACGGTGACGGCGTCGGCGCCGCCCACGCCCGCCGCCATGCAGGCGACGGTGGTGCGCAGCATGTTCACCCACGGGTCGCGCCGGGTCATCATCACGGGCGAGGTCACGGCGTGCTGGCGCTGGGCGCCGGCCCCCGGAGCCCCGCAGGCCTCGGCGATCCGGGCCCACAGCCGGCGCGCGGCGCGCAGCTTGGCGATGGTGAGGAACTGGTCGGCGGTGGCGGCGTAGCGGAACTCCAGCTCGCCGAGGGCCGCTTCGGTGCTCACGCCCGCTTCGGTGAGGGCGCGCAGGTAGGCGACCCCGGTGGAGAGGGAGAGCCCCAGCTCCTCGGCGGCGCTGCCACCCGCCTCGTGGTACGGCAAGGCGTCGACGGTCAGGGCGCGTACGTGGGGCCAGGCGGCCGTGTCCGCGGCGAGCGCGGCGGCCTGCGCCAGGTCCAGCGCCACACCGGTCCGGGCCTCGTGCCCCAGCGGATCGGCGCCCAGCGAGGCGTGGGCGGCCTCCGGGGCCACCCCGCGCTCGGCGTACAGCGCGAGCAACGCCCGGGCGGCCTCGGCGAACTGGGCGCCGGGGTCCAGGGAGACGGGCGCGAGGTCGAGGTAGACCCCCTCCAGCGCGCGGCCCAGGCCCTCCGCGGGCAGGCCGGCGTCGCCGACGGCCAGCCACAGCGAGGTGGTGCCGTTCTCCAGGTCGGCCAGGGCCGCGTCGTTCACCCGTACGGGGTCGGTGCCCGCGATCCGCTGGCGCACGTCCCAGCCCGAGGCGGCGCCGCCCTCGGCGCGCCCGCCCCGTACGAAGGGCGCGAACCCCGGAAAACCGGTGTCCGGCGCGGCTTCGGGCGCGGTGTACAGCGGGCGGGTGGTGAGCCCGTCCTCGAGCTTCGTGGACAACGCTTCTTCCGCTGCCTCGCCGGAAACTTCCTTGCCCGACTTGCGCAGTACGCCCTCTACCAGGCGCTGCCACTGCTCATGCGTCGCGTCAGGGAATTCGGCGGCCAAGGAGAGCCCGTCATCAGGCAGGACCGTCATGGCTCGAATGGTAGGGGGGTCCTTGTGCACGACCTATAACCACCGGATGTGATCTCGCCCTCTCATGTGAGTCGGGAGGGGTCACGAAAGAGCGGGGCCAGCAGGACGGTCGCGGAGGCTACCGGGAGTACGGCGGGCCCCGCGTGCGGGGCGACGATCCGCCGCCCGTACCGGTCCTGGTCACCGGCCGCGTCGCGGATCTCGTCGAGGTAGCCCTCGTCGAGGATGCTCGCCAGCTCGGACACCACCATGACGGCCGGATTGAACACGTCGAGGAGCAGTGCGGCGGCCCGGCCCACGGTACGGGCGCGTTCGCGCAGCAGCCGGTCGGCGCGGGGGTCGCCGGTGGCGGCGGCGTCGACCAGGAGGTTGACCGCGTTGGCTGCGGGGCCCGGGACGATGCCGAGGCGCACGGCCTCCGCGCCGAGCACCCCGTCGGAGACGCTCGCCTGGAGACACCCCGTACGGCCGCACGCGCAGGGGGTCGGCGAACCGGGCACCGGGAGGTGCGCGACGTCACCGGCGGCGGCGCCCGGGCCCTGGTGCACGGTGCCCTCGATGCCGAAGGCGGCGTCGACGACGTTGCCGATGAAGAGGTGGAGGAGGCTGGAGCGGGCCTCCGGGCGGCCGAAGAGGATCTCGGCGTGGGCGATGGCGCGGGCGTGGTTGTCCACGGAGACGGGCAGCCCGAGGCGCTCGGAGAGCCCGGCGGCGAGGGGTAGGTCGCGCCAGCCGAGGGCGTCGTGGCGCACCACGGTGCCGTCGGCGGGGCGCACCCAGCCGCCGAGGGCCGCGCCGAGGCCGAGCAGGGGGCGGTCGGCGGGGTTGGAGTCCCGGAGGAACCGGCCGAGTTCGGCGGCGATCTCGTCGGGCAGGCGGCCGGGGGAGCGGCCCGCGTGCGGGAAGGCCCGGCGGGCCACGACGCGGCCGCGCAGGTCGACGAGGCTGAAGGTGGAGAAGGGCACGCCGATGTGCAGACCGGCCGCGAGGGGGCCGCCGAGGGGCCCGGTGTGCAGGTCGAGGGGGATGCGGGGCCGACCGGGGCCGGGCCCGCCCGCCGCGGCCGGCGGCTCCGGCTCGGGAAGCTCGTGCAGCAGCCCGGCGCGCAGGAGGGCCGTGGTCTGCCGGGACACGGCGGCCGGGCTGAGACCGCAGAGCTTCGGGATGTCGCTCCGCGCGAGCGGGCCGTGGGCCAGGACGGCACGGAGCACGGAGGCGGCATTGGCGGCGGCCCGGCCGTCACCGGGGGTGGGGGGCACGGGCGGGCTCCTCGGGGGTGGGGTACGGGCCTGATCATGCCGTGTCGCCACACCCGACGGGGGCGGGTGGGCCACGCGGGGTGTGGCGCCGCACCCGGGGCCCGGCCCTGGGGCCCGGGCCTCGCACGCCGGCGGGCTGAGGTGCGGGGCCGTTGCCGGGGCTCCGCACCTCAGCCCGCCCCCGGAGCCCGCGCGCGCACGCCGACCGGGCCGATCGTGGTGATGACCGGGTGGGGCCGGATGCGGCGGGGTGGGGCCGGGCACGGGCCGGGTGCGGGCCGGGCCGGGAGGGGGCGGTGCGTGGCGGGTGCGTTGCGGGGGCGTGAAATCAGGCCATGGGTTTCGGCCGTTCCGGGAGTGGCGGGAAATGGCGTAAGTGCAGGTGGCGGGGGGTGTGCGCGGGTGGTCGGGGGTGGGGGCGGAGGGCGCTCGGCAGGGTTGACCGGGGGTGGGGGTGCTGGCAGTCTCCGGGACATGTCCGCGACCGAGTTCCTCGCCCCGCGGCTCCACACCCCCGGCCTCTGTACCGCGCCGGGCGAGTGTCAGGGCCGTCGCTGTACGGCCCCGCGCTGTTCCTGAGCGTCCGGGCCTCCGAGTCCCGCACTGCCGAGTTGCTGAGCCGCTGAGCCGCTGAGTTCGACCTCCCGGATCCTCGGGTGCCGGGGTGCTCGCGCCCCGCAGGGGGAGGCCGCTCGCCACCGCCAAGGCCGGCAGCCCCTCCGGGCGCCGCCCGCCCGGCTCCGGCACCGCCCGTCGGCTGCCCGCAGCACCGTGCCGTCCGCCGACCCCGCCCCTCGCACGCCGCACGCCGCAGCCCGACCGTCCGGCCGCCGCACCTCGGCCCCCGCCCCCGCCTCCGCCCCACCCGCTTTCCGAGGTCCGTCTTCCCCGGCCGGACCCCCGTCGCCTTCGCTTCGCTCATTTCTTCCTCTGCGGAAATAAACAAGGAGCCTCTCATGTCCACTGCCACCCGCACCGAGCTCACCGTCACGAAGATCGGCGGCCGCATAGGCGCCGAGATCGGCGGGGTCCGCCTCGGCGGCGAGCTCGAAGCCGAGGCCGTCGCCGGGATCCGGGCCGCGCTGCTCGCCCACAAGGTCGTCTTCTTCCGCGGTCAGGACCACCTCGACGAAGACGGCCACGAGGCCTTCGCCGAGCTGCTCGGCGCGCCCGTCGCCCACCCCACCGTGCCCTCCGCCGACGGCCGTTACGCCCTCGGCATCGACTCCCACCACGGAGCCCGCGCCAACCAGTGGCACACGGACGTCACCTTCGTCCCCGCCTACCCGGCCTTCTCCATCCTGCGCGCCGTCACCATCCCGCCCTACGGGGGCAACACCCTCTGGGCGAACACGGCCACCGCCTACGCCGGTCTGCCCGAGCCGCTGCGCGTCCTCGCCGACAGCCTGCGCGCCGTGCACTCCAACGAGTACGACTACGCGGCCCTGCGGCCCGACGCCCTGCCCGAGGCGCTCGCCCAGTACCGCGAGGTGTTCACCTCGACCAAGTTCCTCACCGAGCACCCGGTGGTGCGGGTCCACCCCGAGACCGGTGAGCGCACCCTGCTGCTCGGCAACTTCGTCCAGCGGATCAACGGGCTCACCGGCCGCGACTCGCGCCTCCTCCAGGACCTCTTCCAGGCCCACATCGAGCTCCCCGAGAACACCGTCCGCTGGCAGTGGCAGGCCGGTGACGTCGCCATCTGGGACAACCGCGCCACCCAGCACTACGGCGTCGACGACTCCGACGACCACGAGCGCACCCTGCGCCGCGTGACCGTCGACGGCGACGTCCCGGTCGGGCCCGACGGGGTCCCGTCCCGGCTGATCAGCCCGGAGACCGTGCCGGACCCGGCCTTCGGCATCGCCTCCGGAGCCTCCACCTCCGAAGCCTGAGCCGCCGGGCCCCGTCCGGCCCGGCCCTGCCCGCCCCGTCCGGCCGCCCCGTCCGGCCCCGAACGAACCGTCCCGCCCCACCACCGCCCCCGTCAGCCAAGGAGCGCTCCGTGCCCAAGCTGCTCGCCCTCACCGGCAGCCCGTCCGTCCACTCCCGTACCGAGGTCGTCGCCGACCACGTGCTGCGCCGCCTGAACCACGCCGGGTTCGAGACCGCGCAGCTCGCCGTCCGGGAACTCCCCGCCGCCGACCTGCTCGCCGCACGCCGCGGCGAGCCGGAGATCCGCCGGGCCCTGGAAGCCGTCGCCGAAGCCGACGGGATCGTCATCGCGACGCCCGTCTACAAGGCCTCGTACACAGGACTCCTCAAGGCCTTCCTCGACCTGCTCCCGCAGGACGGCCTGGCCGGGAAGACCGTCTTCCCGCTGGCCACCGGAGGCAGCCTCGCCCACGTCCTGACCATCGACTACGCCCTGCGCCCGGTCCTCGCCGCGCTCGGCGCCCGGCACGTCACCGCCGGCCGCTTCGTCCTGGACTCCTCCGTCGAGCGCGGGGACGGCCCCGACCGGCTGCGCGCCGAGGCGGAGCTGGACCTCTACCAGGCCGTCGACGAGTTCGCCGAGGCCCTGCGCGCCGCCCAGGCCGCCGCGCTCGCCACCGTGCGCTGACCTTCGTACGACGACGGGACCGACGGGACCGACGGGACCGACAGGTCCCGCCCCCGCCGACCGCTCCGCCCGCCCGACCGTCCGCCCCGCCCGACCGACCCGCCCGGATCGACAAGGAATCGCCATGTCCGCAGGCTTCACCAGCACCCGTACCTCCCGACGCCAGTTCCTCACCCTGCTCGGCATCTCGGCGGCCGCGGTGAGCTGCGGGACGGCGACCGCCACCGGCGGCTCCAAGGGCGAGCAGATCACCTCCCTGAAGTACCAGGGAGCGGTCGGATCGGTCACGCTCCCCGAGCTCGCCGCCGAGCTCGGCTACCTCGGGAACGTCACCCTGGACTGGGTCGGCAACACCATCAGCGGCCCCCAGGACATCCAGTCCGCCGCCACCGGCCAGACCCACTTCGGCAGCGCCTTCAACGGGGCGGTCATCAAGCTCGCCTCCACCAAGGCCCCGATCAAGGCCGTCATCTCCTCCTACGGCTCCGACCAGTACTCCTACGGCGGCTACTACGTACTGGAGGACAGCCCGATCCGCTCGGCCCGCGACCTGATCGGCAAGAAGGTCGGCATGAACACCCTGGGCGCCCACTACCAGGCCCTGCTCGACATCTACCTGAGCCGCGGCGGGCTCTCCAAGGAGGACGCGGGCAAGGTCGAGCCCCTCGTGGTTCCGCCCGTCAACACCGAACAGTCGCTGCGGCAGAAGCAGATCGAGGTCGGCGTCCTCACCGGGGTCCTGCGCGACAAGGCCCTCGCGGCCGGCGGCATCCGCCCGCTGTTCACCGATGTGGAACTGCTCGGGCCTTTCAGCGCCGGGACCTACATCATGACCGACCGGTTCATCAAGCAGAACCCGGACACCGTACGGACCTTCGTGACCGGCGTGGCCAAGGCCATCGAGTGGTCCCGCACCACCCCGCGGGAGGAGGTCGTCGCGAAGATGACGGAGATCGTCAAGAAGCGCGGCCGCAACGAGGACACCGCGACCCTGCAGTTCTGGCGCTCCTACGGAGTCGCCGAGACGGGCGGCCGGATCGAGGACAAGGAGTTCCAGCTCTGGCTCGACTGGCTCGGTGACCGCGGCGAGATCAAGAAGGGCCAGCTCAAGGCGGCCGACCTCTACACCAACGAGTTCAACGGATTCGGGAAGGGCTGATCCGGCATGGCGAAGATCGTGTTCGAGTCCGTGACGAAGACCTTCCCGACGAAGGGCAAGAGCAAGGGCAAGGGGGGCGGTCCGAAAGAGGAGTTCACCGCCCTCGACGGGATCGACCTGGAGATCGGGTCGGGGGAGTTCGTGGTCGTCGTGGGCCCCAGCGGCTGCGGCAAGTCCACCCTCCTCGACCTCCTCGGCGGCCTGACCCCGCCCACCTCCGGCCGGATCCTGCTCGACGGCAAACCGGTCACCGGGCCCGGGCTCGACCGGGGCATCGTCTTCCAGCAGTACGCGCTGCTGCCGTGGCGCACCGCGCTCGGCAACATCGAGTTCGGACTGGAGGCCACCGGCGTACCGCGCCGCCAACGCGCCGCCAAGGCGCGGGAGTTCCTGGACCTCGTCGGTCTCACCGGCTTCGAGGACCGGCACCCGCACGAACTGTCCGGCGGCATGCGCCAGCGCGTCGCCATCGCACGCTCGCTCGCGTACGACCCGGACGTGCTGCTGATGGACGAGCCGTTCGCGGCCCTCGACGCGCAGACCCGCGAGTCCCTCCAGGACGAACTGCGGCGCATCTGGCAGAGCACCGGCAAGACGATCGTGTTCATCACGCACGGCATCGAAGAGGCCGTGTACCTCGGGCAGCGGGTGGCCGTCATCACCTCCCGCCCCGGCCGGGTCAAGCAGGTCGTCCCGGTGTCGTTCGGCGACCGGGCCACCGGCGCCACCGGCGAAGACCTGCGCTCCAGCCCGGAGTTCGCCCGCTACCGCCACGAGATCTGGACCCTGCTCCACGACGAGGTGGCCCGCGCCCAGCAACTGGAGAAGGAGGAGGTCGCCGTATGAGCACCACGGTGGAAGCGGCGGTGAAGGCCGGGACGGAGACGGCGCCGGAGACACGGACGGCGCCGGAATCGCAGGCAACGGAAACGCAGGCGCCGCAAACGCAGGCGCCGGAGTCGGAGTCGACGGCGGTACGCGGCCCCGCGGCCCCGGCGGTACGGACCCCCGCGCAGGCCCCCGTACGGGGGCGGGGCGCGGCCCTGGCGCTGGGCGTCCTGCGGGTCCTGCGGGCGGTGGCACTGCGGTCGGCGGCGATCCTCGCCCTGCTGGCGCTGTGGGAGACGGCCCCGCGGCTGGGGCTGGTCGACGCGACCTTCCTGCCGCCGGTCAGCGAGGTCGCCAAGGCCTGGTGGGAGCTGCTGGGCAACGGGCAGCTCGCCGAACACAGCAAGGCGAGCCTGGCCCGCTCCTTCGGCGGCTTCGGCATCGCGGTGGCCGTCGCGGTCCCGCTCGGGCTGCTGATCGGCTGGTACCGGCCGGTGGCGGCGCTGCTCGGGCCGCTGCTGGAGGTGTTCCGCAACACGGCGGCGCTCGCGCTGCTGCCGGTGTTCGTCCTGCTGCTGGGCATCGGGGAGACCTCGAAGGTCTCGATCGTCGTCTACGCCTGCGTCTGGCCGATCCTGCTGAACACCATCAGCGCCGTGGGCAACGCCGATCCGACGCTGGTGAAGCTGGCCCGCTCGATGGACCTGTCCACGCCGAAGCTGTTCCAGAAGGTGATCCTGCCGGCGTCGGTGCCGGTCATCTTCACCGGTATCCGGCTGGCGGGGGCCGTCTCCATCCTGGTCCTGGTAGCGGCCGAGATGATCGGCGCGAAGGCGGGCCTCGGCTACCTGATCAACGCCTCGCAGTTCAACTTCGCGATCCCGCAGATGTACGCGGGCATCGTCACGATCTCCGCGATCGGACTCGCCTTCAACCAGATCCTCGTCGCGATCGAACGCCGCCTGAGCCTCTGGCGCGTTCCGTCCTGAGGCCCTGAGGCCCTGAGGCCCTGAGGCCCTGAGGCCCTGAGGCCCTGAGGCCCCGGGCCCCGGAGGCCCGCCCCGCCCACTTCCCACGGGCGCGCCGCTCGCACCGCCGCGCCGCCCGATTCCACCGAGGACACGACATGACCGCACCCCGGACCCTCCACCTCAACGCCTTCCTCATGAACGCCGGGCACCACGACGCCGCCTGGCGCCACCCCTCCAGCAGCCCGGAGCGGATCACCGACCTGCGCTACTTCCAGGAACTGGCCCTCACCGCCGAGCGCGGCCGGCTCGATTCGATCTTCTTCGCCGACGGGGTCGCCCTCTGGGGCAAGGCCCGCTACAACGCCGTCGGCGGCTTCGAGCCGCTCACCCTGCTCTCCGCGATCGCCGCCGTCACCGAGCACATCGGGCTCATCGCCACCGTCTCCACCACCTTCAACGAGCCCTACAACCTGGCCCGGAAGTTCGCCTCCCTCGACCACATCAGCGGCGGCCGCGCCGGCTGGAACATCGTCACCTCCGGCAGCGCCGACGAGGCCCGCAACTTCAGCCGCGACGAGCACCTGGAGCACAACCTCCGCTACGAGCGGGCCCGCGAGTTCCTCGACGTGGCCACCAAGCTCTGGGACAGCTGGGAGGACGACGCGATCGTCCTCGACAAGGAGCGCGGCATCTACGCCGACATCGACAAGCTGCACCCCGCCGCGCACCGCGGCGAGTACTTCGGCGTCGCCGGACCGCTCAACGTGCCCCGCTCCCCGCAGGGCCACCCGCTGCTCGTCCAGGCCGGATCCTCCGAGGACGGCAAGGAGTTCGCCGCCCGGTACGCCGAGGCCGTCTTCACCGCGCAGCAGACCCTCGCCGACGGGCAGACCTTCTACAAGGACCTCAAGTCCCGCCTCGCCAAGTACGGCCGCTCCGAGGACGACCTGCTGGTCCTGCCCGGCATCGCCCCCGTCATCGGGTCCACCGAGGCCGAGGCCAGGGCCCTGGAGCAGGAGCTCACCGACCTCCAGGCACCGGAGTACGGCCTCGCGCAGCTCTCCGGCATGCTGGGCGTGGACCTCGGCGGGCTGCCGCTCGACGGCCGGCTGCCCGAGCTGCCCGAGGAGCGGGACATCAACGGCAACAAGAGCCGCTTCACGCTGGTCGCCGAGCTCGCCCGCCGCGAGGACCTCACCCTGCGCGAGCTGATCGCCCGCCTGGGCGCCGGCCGCGGCCACCGCGTCTTCGCGGGCACGCCCGAGCAGATCGCCGACCAGCTGGAGGAGTGGTTCACCCAGGGGGCCGCCGACGGCTTCAACATCATGGCCCCGGTGCTCCCCACCGGGCTGACCGACTTCGTCGACCAGGTCGTGCCGATCCTCCAGCGCCGCGGGCTGTTCCGCACCGAGTACACCGGCCGGACCCTGCGCGAGAACTACGGCCTGGCGCGCCCCGCCAACCGGTACACCACCGCCGCGGCCGGGCAGGGAGCCGGAGCGTGAGCGAGCACGTCGCCGACGTGCTCGTGGTCGGCGGGGGCCCCGCCGCCGCCTGGGCCGCCCTCAAGGCGGCCGGGGCCGGGGCCTCGGTGGTCCTCGCCGACAAGGGCTACTGCGGCACCAGCGGGGCGACGGCCGCCGGCGGCACCGGCGTCTGGTACGTCCCGCCGGAACCGGCGGCCCGCGAGGCCGCGATGGCGAGCCGCGAGGCGCTCGGCGGCCACCTCGCCGACCGGCGGTGGATGTCCCGGGTCCTCGACGAGACGTACCACCGGATGAACGAGCTGGCGGACGAAGGGCGCTACCCCTTCCCGACCGGCCCCGACGGCAGACCGCTGCGGGGCGGCCTCCAGGGGCCCGAGTACATGCGGCGGATGCGCATCCGGATCCGCCGCGCCGGGGTCCGCATCCTCGACCACAGCCCGGTCACCGAGCTGCTCACCGACGCGGACGGCGCCGCCGCGGGCGCCGCCGGCTACCGCCGCCAGGCCGGCGAGCCCTTCCGGGTCCGGGCCGGGGCCGTCGTCCTGGCCACCGGGGGCTGCGCCTTCCTCAGCGGCGCGCTCGGCACCAACACCAACACCGGGGACGGCGCGCTGTTCGCCGCCGAGGCGGGGGCCGAGCTGTCCGGCATGGAGTTCTCCAACGCCTACGGGATCGCCCCCGAGGGCACCTCCGTCACCAAGACGGCCTTCTACGCCTTCGCCACCTTCTACCGGGAGGACGGCGAGGTCCTGGAGGGCGCCGCCAGCCAGGGCGGCCGCTCCGCCATCGCCCGCGAACTCCTCACCGGAGCCCGGGTCTACGCCCGCCTGGACCGGGCCGACGCCACCGCGCAGGCCGCGATGCGGCGCGCGCAGCCCAACTTCTTCCTCACCTTCGACCGGCTCGGCATCGACCCCTTCACCGAACGCTTCTCCGTCACGCTGCTGGCCGAGGGCACCGTCCGCGGCACCGGCGGGATCCGGATCACCGGGGCGGACTGCACCACCTCCGTCCCCGGGCTGTACGCCGCCGGGGACGCGGCCACCCGGGAGGAGATCTGCGGGGGCTTCACCGGAGGCGGCAGCCACAACGCCGCCTGGGCGATGTCCTCGGGCAGCTGGGCAGGGGCCGGCGCGGCCCGGTACGCCCGCTCCCTCGGCTCCGGCCGGGCCGCCTTCCGGCCGGTCACCGGGGCCGGCGGGGCGGGCCTGCGCCCGACCGGGGACGCCGGGTCCGCGGCCGGGCCCGGCGAGGCACGGGAACTCGTACGCCTCGTCCAGGAGGAAGTGCTGCCGTACGACAAGAACTACCTGCGCAGCGGCTCCGTCCTCACCGGCTCGCTCGGCGCCCTCGACGCACTCTGGGCGCAGCTGCGCTCCCTCCGCGGGGAGGGCGCCGGGCTGGTCAAGGTCCGCCAGGCGGCGGCCATGACGGCGCACGCCCGCTGGATGTACGCGTCCGCGCTGGCCCGTACGGAGAGCCGCGGGATGGCCCGCCGGCTCGACCACCCGGGACAGGATCCGGCGCAGCACCACCGCATCGTGACGGGCGGGCTCGACCGGGTGTGGACGCGGCCGGCGGAGCTGGTCGCATGATCGAACTGGTCTCGGCCGAGCGCTGCATCGCCTGCGACAAGTGCGTGGAGGTCTGCCCGACCGACGTCTTCGAACGGGGACCGGAGGGGATCCCGCTGCTCGCCCGGCAGGTGGACTGCCAGACCTGCTTCCTGTGCGAGGCCAACTGCCCGGTGGACGCGCTGTTCGTGTCCCCGCTGACCCGGCCGGTCCCGGAGGACCCGGCCGTACGGGACGAGGCCGGCCTCGCCGGCCGGGGGCTGCTCGGCAGCTACCGGCGGGAGATCGGCTGGGGCGAGGGGCGCACCCCGGGCGCCCTGCGGGCTATCGGCCCCTCGCTCGGAGCGGCGGTCGGCGGCGGGACGGCGCCGCCGGTCATCTCCTGAGCGAGGGACCGGGTTCGTGTGCCCGGCCCGTCCGGCGGTCGCACCGTCGGACGGGCCGGACAGGCCGGACAGGCCGGACAGGCCGGACAGGTCGGACAGGTCGGATGGGTCGGACGGGCCGGCCGTGAGACGGGCGGACGGGTCAGACGGTCAGGACGATCTTGCCGCGGGTGCGGCCCGCGGCGCTCAGTTCCCAGGCCTTCGCCGCTTCGGCGAGCGGCAGGGCGTGCTCCACGTTGACGGTGAGCCCGCCCTCGTCCGCGAGCCGGCCCAGGAAGGTCAGGTCGGCGGTGTCCGGGCGGACCCACAGCTGGTGCGCGCCCTGCTCGGCCGCGGTGTAGTCGGCGATGGACACCACCCGGTGCTCCTCCTTGACCAGGGACCGGAGCGCCGGGATCACGCCGTCGCCGAAGAAGTCCAGGGCCGCGTCCACCCCTTCGGGCGCCAGCGCGCGGACCCGGTCGGCGAAGCCCTCGCCGTACAGGACCGGCTCGGCGCCCAGCGCGCGCAGGTAGTCGTGGTTGTGCGCGCCGGCCGTGCCGATGACGCGCAGGCCGAGCGCGACGGCGATCTGCACGCCGAAGGAGCCGGTGCCGCCGGCGGCGGAGTGGATGAGCACGGTCTCACCGGCCTCGACCCCGACGCGCCTCAGCGACTGGTAGGCGGTGAGTCCGGCCAGCGGGATGCCCGCGGCCTGCTCGAAGGTCAGGTTGCGCGGCTTGCGGGCGATGGTGCGGACGGGGGCGGAGACGAGCTCCGCGTACGTGCCGAGCTCCACCCACTCCTTGCGGACGTAGCCGTACACCTCGTCGCCGACGGCGTAGTCGAAGGTGTCCTGGCCGACCGCCTCGACGACTCCGGCGACGTCCCAGCCGGGTATGACCGGGTAGCGGACTTCGAGGATCGGGTCGAGGTAACCGGCGGCGAGCTTCCAGTCCACCGGGTTCACGCCGGCGGCCCTGACGCGGACGAGCACCTCGCCCGGACCGACCTTGGGCTCGGGAACCTCGGTGAGGGCGAGGATGTCGGGAGTTCCGTATGCGGTGTATGCGATGGCCTTCATGATCTTCCCAACGGGCTCCGGGCGGAGGGTTGTTCCGTGTTTCGGGCGCTTCTTCCGGAATGGCCCGTTCCAGGCCGCCCCGCCGCGGTGGAGGCCGCTCAGGCGGGCAGGGTGTTGCGGTGCGAGCTGCGCCGGGCCGCGCTGAACAGGGCCTGGATCTGCGCCCCGGACTGCTCCACGTCGTCGAGCGGGGAGGGGAAGGGGATCCGTACGTCGTGGTGCCCGCGCCGTTCCTCCAGGCGCAGGGTGATCCCGTACCGGTCCATGGCGAGGGGCAGCGCGCGCAGGACCGCGGCCCCGGCGCCCGTCCCCGCCGCCGGCTGCTGCCGGACCAGGCGCAGCAGGAGGGTGACGAGTTCGGCGTGGTCGTCGAGGAGGTGGGTGAGCATCCCGGCCTCGTAGGGGGCGAGCGGGTCGGGGCGGGCGGCGTCCAGCTCGTCGAGACCGACGTACGAGCGGGCGCCGTCGGGGGTTTCGAGGACGGCCCGGCCGAACTCCACGCAGGTGGAGCCGGAGCCCTCGTCCGCGTCACCGGCGTACGGGGTGAGCAGGCGGCCGACGAGGGTGACCCGGGCGCGCACGCGGTCCCGTACCGGGGTGGGCGCGACGTCCGTGAACTCCATCCGGATCGAAGGGCGGTGCTCGGCGCCGGCCCCCGGTTCGGCGGGGTGCAGGTGCAGTCGGCCGAGGGGGTCGGTGCCGTCGAGGTGGCGGATCTCCGTGCGCTGCCCGTCGGTGACGACGGTCATGGAGTGCGCGGCGGCCAGGATGGACCGGACCCGCTCGGCGTCGGTGGGCTGCAGCAGGGGCAGATGCATGTGGATCTCCGTCGTCCCGAGAGGCGAGATGGCGCGTACTTAGGTATGCCTAACCTAACCTACTCGTGGGCTGAGGGGTAGCCGGAGCCGGCTCGCAGGGGGTGTCTCAGCTGCCTCGTGTCGGTGTTGGGCTGAACGGGTGAA
The DNA here is from genome assembly GCF_044454225.1 of Streptomyces sp. NPDC051563. Lineage (NCBI taxonomy): Bacteria > Bacillati > Actinomycetota > Actinomycetes > Kitasatosporales > Streptomycetaceae > Streptomyces > Streptomyces sp. NPDC051563. Next base: position 31,215 of record NZ_JBITDL010000007.1, on the reverse strand, counting down.
ACGCGAGAGGATGGGGGGATGCACATGAAGCGCAAGGCCGAGGCGGCCTGGTGAGCAGGTACGACGTCACCGACGAACAGTGGGAGGGGCTCGCGCAGGTGGTCCCCCTGCGGAGTCGCAACGAGTGGCCCTCCCGGGTGGATCACCGCACGATCCCCACGGTTCCGGGGGCGTCCGCGGCGGAGCAGCGGCGCTTCGTGGTGATCCGGGTCCAGGTCTTCGCGGACGCGCGGGAGGTGGCGGAGTACCTGATCGCGCAGATCCCGGTGCTGCTGGACCTCACGGGCGCGGACGGCGAAGTGGCCAAGCGGATCCTGGACTTCAGCAGCGGCGTGGTCTTCGGCCTGGGCAGCGGGATGCACCGGGTCGACCGCAACGTCTTCCTGCTGGCACCCGTAGGGACCGAGGTGGAGGGGATCGCGGCCGCGGCCGTCCCCCGATCGTAGGAAGGTCCCGCGGGCGGAACGGTTCGCCGCACCCACGGGGGGTCCGGCGCCCCGTACCGTCCCGCGCATGACCTCCCCCCTCACGACGCCCGCCGCAGCCGTGCCCGCGTCGCCTCCCGCCGCACCGGCCACCTCCGCGGCGCCTGCGGTCGTACCCGCGGCCGTGCCCGCCGCGTCGGCCGTGCCCGCCGCCTCGGCGGGTGCCGGCGTGTTCGACGGTCCGGGCTTAGCAGTGGGCCGGGCCCCGGCTCCTCGCGCCGCTCCGTTGTCGGTTCCGGCTCCGGCCTCGGTCCAGGCCCTGACCCCGGCCCCCGCCCCGGCCCGCGTTCCGGCGCAGGTCCCGGTGCAGGGTTCGGGACCCGGCCCGGTCTCCGTCCCGGCTCCAGGTCCCGCTGCGCCCGCCGCGGGCGGCGCTTATGTGCGGCCGGCCGTGACCGAGTTGCGGCTCTCCGCCTATGGCAGGCACCGCGGGGCCCGCTTCGCGCTCGGGCCGGTCACGCTCTTCGCCGGGCCGAGCGGGAGCGGCAAGTCGCAGGTGCTGGAGGCCTACGGGGCGCTCGCCGCCCTGGGGGCCGGGGCCACCCTGGAGGAGGTGTTCCCCGACCCGCGGGCGCGGATCCCCGACCGGGCGGTGCCCGACGCCGAGCGGCGCCGGGGTTTCCGGATCGGCTGCACGGTGGACGGCCCCGCCGGGCCGGTCCGGCTCGACCTCGCCGTCCAGGCGGAGCCCGCGCTGCGGATCGTCGGCGAACGGCTCTCGGTGGACGGGCGGGTGCTCCTCGCCACCGCACTGCGCGACCCCGGACGGCGGTCCGTCCAGGCGGCCTGGCTGACCGGCGGGGCCACCGGCTTCACCCGGGCCCCCCTGCCGGACGACCGGCTCGGGACCGCACTGCTCCCGCTGCGCGTGGCCGGGGCCACCGAGGGGCAGCGGCAGGTGCTGGCCGCCGCCGAGCAAGTGGTCGTCGCGCTGCGCTCGGTGTTCCCCTGCGACCCCCGCCCGGAGCGGATGCGGGAGCCCGTCGCCGCGGGGGAGGGGCGGCTGCTGGCCGACTGCGCCAATCTGGCCGACGTACTGCGCCGGACCCGTCTGGAGTGCGGCACCCGGTACGGACTGCTGACCGGGGCCGCCCGGACCGGGTGCGCGGGGTGGGTGGCCGGGCTGGACGTACGGGCGCCCGAGGGCGGCCCGGTCACCGGCCTGCTCGACCGGGGCCCGTCGAGGCCCGCCACCGAGCTGGCCCGGCTGGGCGCCGGCGAGCTGCGCTTCCTCGCCCTCGCGCTGGTGCTGCTGACCGGGCCCGGGGTGCTGGACGTGGATCCGGCGGCCGAACTGCCCACCGCGCGCCAGGCGCTGGCCGTGCTCGCCGACGGCTTCGACCGGGACCTGGACGGCCGGCAGACCGCCGAGCTGTTGCGGCTGGCCGTACTGGCGTGCGGGCGCGGGCAGGTCAGGCTGGCCGCCTCGGCGGGCGAGGCCTGCGCGAAGGCCGCACGCGGGCTCGCGGGGGTCTCGGTGGTAGACCTGGGGGCATGAGAGAAGAGCGTGGAGTGACCGGGGGAGAGGAAGGGGCCGGCGAGCGGATCGACCGGCTCCAGCGGCGGCTCGCGGAGTTCGCGGCGGCGCGCGGGTGGGAGCCCTTCCACACGCCGAAGAACCTGGCGGTGGCGCTGAGCGTCGAGGCCTCCGAACTGGTCGAGATCTTCCAGTGGCTGACACCGGAACAGTCCGCCGCCGTCATGGAGAAGCCCGACACCGCGCACAGAGTGGCCGATGAGGTGGCGGACGTGCTCGCCTACCTGCTGCAGTTCTGTGAGGTCCTGGGGATCGATGTGCTGGATGCGCTCGCCGCGAAGATCGACCGGAACGAGCTGAGGTTCCCCGTCCCGGGCACATCGGGGGCAGACCGTCACTCTTCGGAGTGATGGCGACATCCACAACCATCTTCGGTGTCCACAATTTCCGAATACCCCTGGCTTTACCGGCCCGTTGCCCTCACTCTGGGTAGTGGAGAGAACGGCAAGATGTCGTGCGGACGGGGGACGGCATATGGACGCGGTACGGCTCATCGCAGCCGGCCGGCACGCGCTGGCGCAGAGCGGGGCTGCATGGGACATCGTGGGCGAGGCCTGGCAGGCGCAGGCCCTCGCCCAGGGCATCGGGAGCTGGCTGGCGGTCACCGGACCGCCGGAGCTGAGATCGGAGGCGCGGGGGCTGGGCGAAGCGGGCGCCAGGGGCTGCGGGGTGCTCGACCGGGCGGCTCTGCGCGGAGAGGGCTATGCGCCCGATCTCCCGCCCAGGGCTGCGCAGTTGACCGAAGTGACGGACGCCCGGCAGGCGCTGCTCGGGCTCCAGGCGCTGCTCGGTGAAGTGGGCATAGCGCTGGTCGGGGTGGCCTGCGGGACGGACGACGAGAGTCTGTACTGGCAGTGCATAGAGTCGATAGACGCGGCCGACGAGTCGAGCGACCGGGTCCGGGCGATCCTGCGCCGGATGTCCGTGCGCGAGCGGGGATCCGCTTCCGGCGTGGCCTGAGCCGGGGTGCTTCGGTGGGGTCCCGCCGCGCGCGACGGGACCCGGGCGGTCAGAAGGACCGGTAGGACGGGCGGTCTTCGCTCTCCGGGGTGCGGCCGCCCTGGGGCAGCGGAGCGGCGGGGCTGCGGTCGGTGGAGGACTGGAGGTCGGCGTCGAGCTGGGAGAGGTCGGCGTTCAGCGCCGCCATCAGCTCTTCCATCTGCTGCAGCAGGCCCTTCGGCGCGCCGCCCTGGGCGGGTACCGCGGACTCCTGGCGTGCGTGGTCGTGCGCTGCCTGTCCGGTCTGGCAGTCCTGACGCGATTGCCGGAGGGTCTCCGGTGCGGACTCCTGGGACATGGCGGCCTCCTCGGCCCTGGCCCTTCCGGGGCGGAAGGGGGCGGTGGACGCACCGGCGAAGGCCGCCGGCGCGCGGGCCGGGCGGTCCGGCTCCGTCCGAGCCAACGATCCCCATCCGGGCTGGTCACTGGCGCGGGCGGCGAGGAGCGTCCGGTTGACGCAGATTCACCCGGCCGGGGTCGAAGGGGCAGGATGGAGCCATGGATCTCCGTATCTTCACCGAGCCCCAGCAGGGCGCGAGCTACGACACCCTCCTGAGCGTCGCCAAGGCCACCGAGGACCTGGGCTTCGACGCCTTCTTCCGTTCGGACCACTACCTGCGCATGGGTACGGCCGACGGACTGCCCGGTCCCACCGATGCCTGGATCACCCTGGCCGGCCTGGCCCGCGAGACCAAGCGCATCCGGCTGGGCACGCTGATGACGGCCGGTACCTTCCGGCTGCCCGGCGTGCTCGCCATCCAGGTTGCGCAGGTCGACCAGATGTCGGGCGGCCGGATCGAACTCGGTCTGGGCGCGGGCTGGTTCGAGGAGGAGCACAAGGCGTACGGAATTCCCTTCCCTGCCGAGCGCCTCGCACGGCTCGAGGAGCAGCTGGAGATCGTCACCGGACTGTGGGCCACCGCGCCCGGCGCCACCTTCGACTACGCGGGCGTCCACTACCAGGTGGAGAACTCCCCGGCGCTGCCCAAGCCGGCCCAGGACAAGATCCCGGTCCTGATCGGCGGCCACGGCGCGAAGCGCACCCCGCGGCTGGCCGCCCGGTACGCGGACGAGTTCAACATGCCCTTCGCCTCGATCGCGGACAGCGAGCGGCAGTTCGGCCGGGTCCGCGCGGCCGCGGAGCTGGCCGGCCGCAAGCCCGGCGACCTCGTCTACTCCAACGCGCTCGTCGTGTGCGTGGGCAAGGACGACGCCGAGGTGGCCCGGCGGGCGGCGGCCATCGGCCGGGACGTGGCGGAGCTCAAGGCCAACGGCCTGGCCGGCTCCCCGGCCGAGGTGGTGGACCGGATCGGGGCCTACGGGGCGGTCGGCTCCTCCCGCCTCTACCTCCAGCTGCTCGACCTCGGCGATCTGGACCACCTGGAGCTGATCTCCTCCCGGGTCCAGTCCCAGCTCGGCTGACGGGGCGGCCACCGTGCCCCGCGCTTCCCTGCCGCTCGCCGAGGCCCTGAACGGCCCCGGCGGGCGGACGGTGCTCCTGGACGGCGGGCTGAGCAACCAGCTCGCCGACCAGGGCTGCGACCTGTCCGGCGGCCAGTGGACGGGCCGGGTCCTCGCCGAACGCCCGGAGCAGGTGACGGCCGCCCACACGGCCTACGTGCGGGCCGGCGCCGAGGTGCTGATCACCTCCGGCTACCAGGTGGGGTACGCCGCCTCCGCCCGCCACGGCCACGGCCCGCAGCGCTCCGCCGCCCTGCTGCGGCGCAGCGTGCGGCTGGCCGCGGCCGCGGCCCGGGCCGCGGAGCACGGGGTGTGGGTCGCCGCGTCCGTGGGCCCGTACGGCGCGGTGCTGGCGGACGGCTCCGAGTACCGCGGCCGGTACGGGCTGAGCGTGCGGGAGCTGGCCGTCTTCCACCGGCCCCGGATCGAGGCGCTGCTGGCCGAGGGCCCCGACGTCCTGGCCCTGGAGACCGTCCCGGACACCCTGGAGGCCGAAGCCCTGCTCACCGTGCTCGCGGAGACCGGCGCCCGCGCCTGGCTGAGCTACACGGTGGCGGACGGCCGCACCCGGGCCGGGCAGCCCCTGCCCGAGGCCTTCGCCCTCGCCGCCGCTTCCCCGCAGGTCATCGCCGTCGGCGTGAACTGCTGTGACCCGGCGGAGGTGCTGCCCGCCCTCGAAGCGGCCGTCGCCGTCACCGGTACCCCGCTGGTGGCCTACCCCAACGACGGCTCGGTCTGGGAGCCCGCCACCGCCACCTGGCGGGCCCCCGTCACCCCGGTCCCCTGGCCCACGGACGCCTGGCGGGACGCCGGAGCCCGCCTCATCGGCGGCTGCTGCCGCATCGGCCCCGACCGGATCGCGGCCCTGGCCGCTACGCTCCGCTGAGGTCCCAGCGCACGCCCGGCGATCCGCCGCCCGAGGCGGCGAGCGTGCGGATCTCGGCTTCCACCGCCGCGAGTTCCTCCGGACGCTCCGTCAGGAGCAGCTGTTCGCGGTAGTGCACCAGCGCGGTGACGAGCAGTTGGGTCTCCTCTGGTTCCAGCACGCACATCCGGCGCGCGGCGGCCACGGACTCGGCGCGCAGGGCGAGCGCTATCCCGGGCCGGTGGGCGAATTCCTGACGGCTGTACGCGAACAACGCGGCCGCCAGCAGGGGCAGATAGGCCAACGGACTCACACGGACGAGGACGCGATAGGCGGCCACCCGCTCCCGGACGGGCAGCGTGCCCGATCCGAGGAGCGCCACCCGGGCGCGCAGCACGGCGTCGTGATTGATGTTCTCCGTGGGATTCATGAGGGAGATTCTGTGATCCGCGCAGGGCCCCGGACAAGGTTGATCGGCTGTGCCGTCCGTCCTACGAAAACCGCCTCTGACCTGTCATGATGGATACGTCATCACCCTTTGGGCCGCCCTCGCGGGGCCCTCAGGCGGCGGGGAACGACACCTTCGTCAGCTCCTCCGAGGCCTTCCACATGCGCCGGGCGTCCTCGGTGCTGCGCAGGCGGGAGTAGAGCTTCTGCTCGGCAGGGGGTCCGCCCAGGTGTCCCGGGCCGCTCGGCCCGTAGAAGCGGGCGCCTTCGGATGCGGCGGCCGTCGCCGCGTAGAGGGCCGGGAGTTGTGCGCTCTCGACGGTTCCGAGCAGGATGCCGCGGGCGGACAGGGTGCGGATCAGCTTGACGCCCACGGTGTCCTTGGCGCGGCCGATCTCGGGGCGCGCGGCGAGCAGGCTGGTCGGGGCGACGCCGGGGTGGGCGAGGTTGCTCGTGATGCCCCAGCCGCCCGCCCGGCTGCGCCGGTCGAGTTCGAGTCCGAAGAGCCCGCACGCGATCTTCGACTGGCTGTAGGCGTGGGTGCCCTTGTACGAGCGTTCCCAGTTCATGTCCTGCCAGTTGATGGAGTTGCTGTTGGCGGAGATGCTGATCTGCGAGGTCACGCGGGCCCGCCCGGCGCGCAGCAGCGGCAGCAGGTGGGCCACCAGGGCGAAGTGGCCGAGGTGGTTGGTGCCGAGCTGCAGCTCGAACCCGTCGGCGGTCGTCTGCCGGTCGGGCGGGGTCATCACGCCGGCGTTGTTGACGAGGATGTGGATCGGCAGGCCCTCTGCGCGCAGGGTCTCGCCGAGGTCCGCGACCGAGTCGAGCGCGGACAGGTCGAGGGAGTGCAGCCGGACCTTCGCCGCGGGGGCCGCCTGCTTGATCCGGGCGATCGCCCGCTCGCCCTTGGCCGGGTTGCGGACGGGCAGCAGCACGTCGGCTCCGGCCGCGGCGAGCCGGGTGGCGATCCCGAGGCCGATGCCGTCGCTGGCTCCGGTGACCACGGCGCGCTGTCCGGAGAGATCGGGGACGGTGATGCCGATGGGCTTGCGTGACATGAGTGCTCCCGGGGGAAAGGGTGGAGTCCTCCCCCCAATGTATGCGCTGATCACAATGTAGGCAATGCTTACAATGTGATCAGCGCGCCGATAGGCTGGGCCCATGACGAAGCGCCCGTACCACCACGGAGATCTCGCCGCCGCCCTGCTCGACCGGGCCGAGCAGACGGTGCGCGAGCGGGGCGCGGGCGCGCTCTCCCTGCGGGAACTGGCCCGCGACCTCGGAGTGAGCCCCGGTGCGCCCAGCCGCCACTTCAAGAGCAAGCAGGCCCTGCTGGACGCCCTGGCGCTCGGCGGCTTCGAGCGGCTCGTCGAGTCCCTCGCCGCCGCCCGGGAAGCCGCGGGGGCGACCTTCGCCGCGCGGCTGGACGCCGTGGCCCGCACCTACGTCGGCTTCGCCACGGACAACGCGGCCCTGCTCGACCTGATGTTCTCGGCCAAGCACAGCCCGGAGGCCTCCGAGGCGCTGGGCGCGGCCGCCGAACGGTGGGGCGGGCAGATCCTGGAGCTGGTCGGCGAAGGCCAGCGCCGCGGCGAGGTCCGCGAGGGGCCGCTGGACCGGGTGACCCTGACGGTCTTCGCACCGCTGCACGGCTACATCGGCCTGGCCGCGAGCGGGGTGCTGCCGCCCGAAACCGCCGGGCAGGGACTGGACGACGTGATCGCCTCCATCGTGCGCCACTGCACACCCGAACGGGATCGCGAGGAGCCGGCCGGTCCGGCCTAGAGCCGGTCCGCCCTGCGCGGCATGCGCGCCCTGCGCGCCCTGCGCAGTCGGGGCGACGGGCGTGGCGTCGGGATTTGTGCGGGTCACCGCGTGATGATGGCGGCGTGCGCCTTGATCATGTGTCCTATGCGGTGGCCCGCGACAGCTTCGTCTCCACCGTCCAGTGGATCGGATCGGCCCTCGGCGGCGGGTTCGTCGACGGGGGTGTGCACCCGCGATTCGGCACCCGCAACTTCATCCTCCCGCTGAGCGGCGGCACCTACGTCGAGGTCGTCACCACGCTCGACCACCCCGCCGCCGACCGCGCGCCCTTCGGCCAGGCCGTCGCGCGCCGCGCCGCCGAGGGCGGCGGCTGGCTCGGCTGGGTGGTCTCCGTCGAGGACATGGCCTCCGTCGAGGCCCGCCTCGGCCGCGCCTCGTCCGAGGGCCACCGGGTCCGTCCCGACGGGTTCGACCTGCGGTGGAAGCAGATCGGCCTCCTGGAACTGATGGAGGACCCGCAACTGCCCTACTTCCTCCAGTGGGCGGTCCCCCTCGACGAGCGCCCGAGCGCCGACCCGCGCACCCCCACCACCATCCACGGGGTCTCCATCGCCGGCGACGCCGCCTCCATCGCCGAATTCCTCGGCGAACCGGCCGACCATCCCCTCGACCAGATCGACGTCACCTGGGTCGAGGACGAGGAACCGGGCCTGGTCTCGGTCGAGTTCGCCACCGCCCGCGGACCGGTCACCATCTGACCGGTCCGCAAGCAGCAAGGGGCACACCGCGTCGGTGCGCCGACGGGAGGCGCCCCCGGAAAATAGGGCGCGGGCAACACCGGTGACCAGCAACAATCGCCCGTGTGTTCCTGACGATCTCCACCACCGGTTCCCCCGAGCGCCCCGCCACCGACCTGGGCTTCCTGCTGCACAAGCACCCCGGCAAGGCGCAGGCGTTCTCCACCTCCCACGGCACCGCCCACGTCTTCTACCCCGAAGCCACGGACGAGCGGTGCACGGCGGGTCTGCTCCTGGAGGTGGATCCCGTCGCGCTCGTGCGGCGGGGCCAGGGCAAGGGCCAGAGCGGCACCCCGGACGCCGCGCTCGCGCAGTACGTCAACGACCGCCCCTACGCCGCCTCCTCGCTGCTGGCCGTCGCCCTGAGCGGCGTGTTCCGCAACGCGCTGAAGGGGCAGTGCGCGGCCCGCCCCGAGCTGCCCGACGAGGTGCGCCCGCTGCGCATCGAGATCCCGGTCCTGCCCGCCCGGGGCGGCGCCGAGCTCGTGCGCCGGCTGTTCGCCCCGCTCGGCTGGGCGTCGGTCACCGCCACCCCGCTCCCGCTCGACGAGACCTTCCCGGAGTGGGGCGACTCCCGCTACGTACGCCTCGTCCTGGAGGGCGAGCTGCGCCTGTCCGACGCGCTGCGCGGCCTGTACGTCCTGCTGCCGGTCCTGGACGACTCCAAGCACTACTGGATCGCCTCCGACGAGGTGGACAAGCTGCTGCGCGCCGGAGAGGGCTGGCTCGCCGACCACCCGGAGAGCGGACTGATCACCTCCCGCTACCTGGCCCGCCACAAGCGGCTGACCCAGGACGCCCTGGAGCGCCTCGAACTGGTACGCCTCGCGGAGGCGGACGGCAGCGAGGTGGAGGAGCTCGACAACGCGGTCGACGAGACGAGTGATACCGAGGACAAGCCCGTCCCGCTCGCGGTGCTGCGCCGCGAGGCGATCCTCGCCGCGCTGGGCGCCGCCGGCGCCGCCCGCGTCCTCGACCTGGGCTGCGGCCAGGGCCAGTTGGTGCAGGCGCTGCTCAAGCAGCCCGCGTACACCGAGATCGTCGGCGTGGACGTGTCCGTCCGGGCGCTGAACGTCGCCGCGAAGCGGCTGCGGCTGGAGCGGATGGGGGAGCGCCAGAGTTCCCGCGTCCGCCTGATGCAGGGCTCGCTCGCCTACACCGACAAGCGGCTCACGGGTTACGACGCGGCCGTGCTCAGCGAGGTCATCGAGCACCTGGACCCGGAGCGGCTGCCCGCCCTGGAGTACGCGGTGTTCGGCTCGGCCCGCCCCCGCACGGTCCTCGTGACCACCCCGAACGTCGAGTACAACGTCCGCTGGGAGTCGCTGCCCGCCGGGCACGTCCGGCACGGCGACCACCGCTTCGAGTGGACCCGCGAGGAGTTCCGGGCCTGGGCCGGCGACGTCGCCTCCCGGCACGGCTACGGCGTCGCGTACCTGCCCGTCGGCGACGACGACCCGGAGGTCGGGCCGCCGACCCAGATGGCCGTCTTCACCCTGAACACCGGCACCACGGAAACCACCAGCACCACCGAGGCCACCGACACCCCGAAGGAGGGCGAGGCAGCATGACCACCGACACGACCGACACCACGGACACCACCGACGCGACCGGCACCACGGGCCGCAAGCGCGTACTTCCCGTCACCGACCTGTCCCTCGTCGTCCTGATCGGCGCCACCGGTTCGGGCAAGTCCACCTTCGCCCGCACGCACTTCAAGCCCACCGAGGTCATCTCCTCCGACTACTGCCGGGGCCTGGTCGCCGACGACGAGAACGACCAGGGCGCCAGCAAGGACGCCTTCGAGGTCCTGCACTACATCGCGGGCAAGCGGCTCGCCGCGGGCCGCCTCACCGTGGTCGACGCCACCAGCGTGCAGGCCGAGTCCCGCCGGCAGTTGGTCCAGCTCGCCCGCGCGTACGACGTGCTGCCCATCGCGATCGTCCTCGACCTGCCCGAAGAGGTCTGCGCGGAGCGCAACGCGGCCCGCCCCGAGCGGGCGAAGCTGCCGCGCGCCGTCATCCAGCGCCACCGCCGCGACCTGCGGCGCTCGCTGCGCGGGCTGGAGCGCGAGGGCTTCCGCAAGGTGCACGTGCTGCGCACGCCCGAGGAGGTGGAGTCGGCCGAGGTGGTCCTGGAGAAGCGCTTCAACGACCTCACCCACCTCACCGGCCCCTTCGACATCATCGGGGACATCCACGGCTGTGCCTCCGAGCTGGAGACCCTGCTCGCCAAGCTCGGCTACCAGGACGGCGCCCACCCCGACGGCCGCACCGCCGTGTTCGTCGGCGACCTCGTCGACCGCGGCCCGGACAGCCCCGGCGTCCTGCGCCGGGTGATGGGCATGGTCGGCTCCGGCAACGCCCTGTGCGTGCCCGGGAACCACGAGAACAAGCTCGGCCGCTATCTCAAGGGCTCCAAGGTCCAGCACACCCACGGCCTCGCCGAGACGGTCGAGCAGCTCGCCGGGGAGCCGGAGGAGTTCGTCCAGGAGGTCCGCACCTTCATCCAGGGCCTGGTCAGCCACTACGTCCTGGACGGCGGCAAGCTCGTGGTCTGCCACGCCGGGCTGCCCGAGAAGTACCACGGCCGCACCTCCGGCCGGGTGCGCTCGCACGCCCTGTACGGGGAGACTACGGGGGAGACCGACGAGTTCGGGCTGCCCGTGCGCCACCCGTGGGCCGAGGACTACCGGGGCAAGGCCGTCGTGGTCTACGGCCACACACCGGTCCCGAACACCGCCTGGATCAACAACACCATCTGCCTCGACACCGGAGCCGTCTTCGGCGGGAAGATGACCGCCCTGCGCTGGCCCGAGCGCGAGCTCGTCGACGTACCGGCCGAGAAGGTCTGGTACGAGCCGGTCAAGCCGCTCGTCACCGAGGTGCCGGGCGGACACGACGGCCGCCCGCTCGACCTGGCCGACGTCCACGGCCGCCGGATCGTCGAGACCCGGCACCTGGGCAACGTCAACGTCCGCGAGGAGAACGCGGCCGCCGCCCTGGAGGTGATGAGCCGCTTCGCCGTGGACCCGCGCCTGGTGCCGTACCTCCCGCCGACCATGGCGCCGACGGCCACCTCCGCGGAGAAGGGTCACCTGGAGCACCCCGCCGAGGCCTTCGCGCAGTACCGCAAGGACGGCATCGCCCAGGTCGTCTGCGAGGAGAAGCACATGGGCTCCCGGGCCACCGTGCTGATCTGCAAGGACGCCACCGTGGCCCGCGAGCGGTTCGGGGTCGACGGCCCCACCGGCTCCGTGTACACCCGCACCGGCCGGCCCTTCTTCAAGGACCCCGAGGTCACCGAGGAGGTCCTCGCCCGGCTCCGCTCGGCGGTCACCGACTCCGGGCTGTGGGAGGAGCTCGACACCGACTGGCTGCTCGTCGACGGCGAACTGCTGCCCTGGTCGCTGAAGTCCGGCGGCCTGCTGCGCAACCAGTACGCCGCCGTGGGCGCGGCCTCCGGTGCCGTCTTCCCGGACGCCCTCGCCGCCCTGGAGGCGGCCGCGGCCCGGGGCGTGGACACCGGGGAGCTGCTGGAGCGCCAGCGCGGGCGGGCCGCGGACGCGGCGAAGTTCACCGAGGCGTACCGGCGCTACTGCTGGAGCACCGACGGGCTGGACGGCGTACGGTTCGCCCCGTTCCAGCTGCTGGCGGCGGCCGGGCGCTCGCTGGCCGCCGTACCCCACGACGAGCAGCTGTTCTGGCTGGACCGGCTCGTCGCGGCAGACGAGGCCGCCGGGACCGGACTGCTGCGCCGCACCGGCCGGATCCTGGTGGACACCGCCGACGAGGCCTCGGTACGGGCGGGCACCGACTGGTGGCTGGAGCTGACGGCCGCCGGCGGCGAGGGCATGGTCGTCAAACCGCTCCAGGCGTACGCCAAGGACGGCAAGGGCCGGCTCGTGCAGCCCGGGGTGAAGGTGCGCGGACGCGAGTACCTGCGGATCATCTACGGTCCCGAGTACACGCGTCCGGACCACCTGGAGCGGCTGCGCGGGCGCCACCTCGGGCACAAGCGCTCGCTCGCGCTGCGCGAGTACGCGCTGGGCCTGGAGTCCCTGGACCGGCTGGCGGCCGGGGAGCCGCTGTGGCGGGTCCACGAGGCGGTCTTCGCCGTCCTCGCGCTGGAGTCGGAGCCGGTGGACCCGCGGCTCTGACGGCGCGGGGGCGTCCCGGCCGCACCGCCCGGCGTCAAGGAAGGGCCCCCGTACGGCCGCGCATTAGGTCGTATGGGGGAACTTTCGCGGAGAACTCCGGGAAAACCACCGGCGGGATCGTTCATCCAGGGCAGCGGAATGTCCGCGACCCTGGAAGGACGGAACGTCACCTATGAAGATGACCGCGCGCGGAAGCATTGCGGCACTCATGACCTGTATGGCCGCGGCAGGCGCGGCCACCCCGGCCATGGCCGACGCGGTGCCGGTGGGAGTCCCCCTGGACGCGGTGCGGACCACGCTCGGCGTGGACGTCCCGCACGTGGCCACCGGAGTGCCGGTGCCGGTGGTCGGAGCACCCGAGGCGCCCCGCTTCCACAAGGGCGACATGCTGCCGACCCCCCTGCTCCCGGCGGTGCCGATCGGCACCGAGCTCGGCGACACCGTCCTCACCTCCCCGGTGCCGAACCTGGCCGGAAAGCCCGAGACGGACGGCGAGGGCTCGCTGGACGCCCCCGCGACCACGATGCGCACCCGCACCCCGGGACTGCTCGTCGGCTCCCCGCTGTCCATGCCCGACGGGTCCAACTACGGGCTGCCGAACGTGACCGCCCCCGCGCTGGGCGTCATCGCCCCGGACGTCACCGGCACCCCGGAGGCCCTGCTCGGCCTGCGCTGAACCGGCGGGCCCCCGCCCGCCGCCGGATGCGGCGGTCCGAACCCGCTGAGCCGACGCCACGTCAAAAAGCCGCCCGGTCTGCGAACGTGTACGGCATGGGATTCCATGTCGATTCCGAGACCGGGCGGCTTCGCCGCGTCATCCTCCACCGGCCCGACCTGGAGCTGAAGCGCCTCACACCGAGCAACAAGGACGCGCTGCTCTTCGACGACGTGCTGTGGGTGCGCAGGGCCCGCCAGGAGCACGACGGCTTCGCCGACGTCCTGCGCGACCGGGGCGTGGAGGTGCACCTCTTCGGAGACCTGCTGGTGGAGTCCCTGGAGATCCCGGAGGCGAGACACCTCGTCCTGGACCGGGTCTTCGACGAGAAGGAGTACGGTCCGCTCGCCACCGGCCACCTGCGGGCGGTCTTCGACGGACTGTCCTCGGCGGACCTGGCCGAGGCGCTGATCGGCGGGATGACCAAGCGGGAGTTCCTGGAGCGGCACGCGGAGCCGGTGTCGGTCCGCTTCCACGCCCTGGACCTGGACGGTTTCCTGCTGGGGCCGCTGCCGAACCACCTCTTCACCCGGGACACCTCCGCCTGGATCTACGACGGGGTGTCCATCAACGCGATGCGCTGGCCGGCCCGGCAGCGCGAGACCGTGCACTTCGAGGCCATTTACAAGCACCACCCGCTCTTCACCGGCTCCGGGCCCTTCCACACCTGGTCCCAGGGGCAGGCCGACTACCCCTCCACCATCGAGGGCGGCGACGTCCTGGTCATCGGCAACGGCGCGGTGCTGATCGGGATGAGCGAGCGGACCACCCCGCAGGCGGTGGAGATGCTGGCGCGCGGACTGTTCGCCGCCGGGTCGGCGAAGACGATCGTGGCGCTCGACATGCCCAAGCGGCGTGCCTTCATGCACCTGGACACGGTGATGACGATGGTCGACGCCGATACGTTCACCCAGTACGCGGGCCTGGGCATGCTGCGCTCCTACACGATCGAGCCGGGCGACGGCGCGAGCGAGCTGAAGGTGACCGACCACCCGCCGGAGCACATGCACCGCGCCATCGCCGCCGCCCTCGGGCTGGACGCGATCCGGGTGCTCACGGCCACCCAGGACGTGCACGCCGCCGAGCGCGAGCAGTGGGACGACGGCTGCAACGTGCTGGCCGTGGAGCCCGGGGTGGTCGTCGCGTACGAGCGGAACGTCACGACCAACACCCACCTGCGCAAGCAGGGCATCGAGGTGATCGAGATCCCGGGCAGCGAGCTGGGGCGGGGGCGGGGCGGCCCGCGCTGCATGAGCTGCCCGGTGGAGCGGGACGCGGTCGGCTAGCCGGCCAGGCCGGCCGGAAGGAGGGGTGGGCCAGGGGGTGCGGGGCGGGCGGGGGAGGCCAGGAAGGCCGGGCCCCGGGTCCGTACGGGAAGGCTCTGTATATCAATACAGGCCGTCGTATAGACTTCCAGCATCCCCTGTCACCGTGACTCTGGAGCGCCCCCATGGCCACCGATCTTGTCGGCCGCAGTTTCCTCAAGGAGCTCGACTTCACCGCCGCCGAGTTCCGCGGCCTGGTCGAGCTGGCCGCCGAACTCAAGGCGGCGAAGAAGGCCGGGACCGAACGGCGCCGGCTCCAGGGCAAGAACATCGCCCTGATCTTCGAGAAGACCTCCACGCGCACCCGCTGCGCCTTCGAGGTCGCCGCCGCCGACCAGGGCGCCCACACCACGTACCTCGACCCCTCCGGCTCCCAGATGGGCCACAAGGAATCCGTCAAGGACACGGCGCGGGTGCTGGGCCGGATGTTCGACGGCATCCAGTACCGGGGCGACGCGCAGGACGCCGTCGAGCAGCTCGCCACCCACGCCGGCGTGCCCGTCTTCAACGGCCTCACCGACGACTGGCACCCCACCCAGATGCTGGCCGACGTGCTCACGATGACCGAGCACTGCACCAAGCCGCTGGAGCGGATCGCCTTCGCCTACCTCGGCGACGCCCGATTCAACATGGGCAACTCGTACCTGGTGACGGGCGCGCTGCTGGGCATGGACGTACGCATCGTGGCGCCCGAGCACTACTGGCCGGCCGCGCCCGTGGTGGCCGCGGCGCGTGAGCTGGCGGCCGCCAGTGGCGCCCGGATCACGCTCACCGAGGACCTGGACGAGGGCGTCGGGCAGGCCGACTTCGTGGTGACCGACATCTGGGTGTCCATGGGGGAGCCCAAGGAGGTCTGGGACGAGCGCATCGAGGCGCTGAGTCCGTACGCCGTCACCATGGACGTGCTGCGCGCCACCGGGAACCCGCAGGTGAAGTTCATGCACTGCCTGCCGGCGTTCCACGACCTCGGCACCAAGGTGGCCCGGGAGATCCACGAGCGGCACGGGCTGGATTCGCTGGAGGTGACGGACGAGGTGTTCGAGTCCGAGCACTCCGTCGTCTTCGACGAGGCCGAGAACCGGCTGCACACCATCAAGGCCGTGCTCGTCGCTACCCTCGCGGAGCCGGCCGCATAACCGGGCGTACGACCAGCCGCACAACCGGCCGCATAGTCATGCGGCGGAGCCGGGGCGGCGGGGTCCGGGCGTCCTAGCGCGGCGGCCGGGACGGCAGGGTGAACCACACGGCCTTGCCGTGCGGGGTGGATCGGTGGCCGCAGGCCGAGCTCAGGGTCCGGATCAGCAGCAGGCCGCGGCCGTGCTCCTGCCAGGGGTCGGGGTGGGCGTCGTCCGGGCCGGGGGCGGTCAGGTCGGCGGGGGGCTCCGGATCCCCGTCGTGGACCTCGACCTGGCAGCCGTTCGCCAGCAGTTCCACGACGAGCTCGATGGGGGCGTCGCCGGGGGTGTGCTCCACGGCGTTGGCGACCAGCTCGGCGGTGAGCAGTTCGGCGGTGTCGCTGTCGGCGGGCGCGTCGATGTCGGCGAGGGCCGTACGGACGAGGGCGCGGGCGATGGGCACGGCCGCAGTCGTGTGCGGCAGGGCTATCCGCCAGGCGCAGGGGTCGGGCAAGGCAGACCGTCCGTTCCGTGGGGTTCGCAGGGGCAGTACGCGGGGGAAATCCTGCTTTCAACGATACGAAGTAGAAATGTCCGGCTGTAGGGCACCCCGCCGTGACCGCAAGGGACGTCGGCCACGGCGGCTCGGGACGTTCGGCGCGTGTGGTCCTCCCGGCCGGACGCGGACCCACAGTTATCGCGCTTCCCTGACGACAGTCATGGACCGGTGATACCTTCGGGAGGGTGAGTCCCTTCCTCGGTTCCACACGCGCGACCGAACGCTGGAGCCACCTCCGGGTGGACCTGCGGGACGGCGTCGCCACCGTCACCCTCGACCGCCCCGAGAAGCTCAACGCGCTCACCTTCGGCGCCTACGCCGACCTGCGCGACCTGCTCGCCGAACTGTCCAGGGAGCGCTCCGTACGCGCCCTCGTGCTCGGCGGCGAAGGGCGCGGCTTCTGCTCCGGAGGCGACGTCGACGAGATCATCGGCGCCACCCTCTCGATGGACACCGCCCAGCTCCTCGACTTCAACCGGATGACCGGACAGGTCGTGCGCGCCCTGCGCGAATGCCCCTTCCCCGTCATCGCCGCCGTCCACGGGGTCGCCGCCGGCGCCGGGGCGGTCATCGCGCTCGCCGCCGACTTCCGCATCGCCGACCCCACCGCCCGCTTCGCCTTCCTCTTCACCCGGGTCGGCCTCTCCGGCGGCGACATGGGGGCCGCGTACCTGCTGCCACGGGTCGTCGGGCTCGGCCACGCCACCCGGCTGCTGATGCTCGGGGAACAGGTCAGGGCGCCCGAGGCCGAGCGGATCGGCCTGCTCAGCGAGGTCACCGAGGAGGGCAGGGCCTCCGTGCGCGCGGCGGAGCTCGCCGCGCACCTCGCCGCCGGTCCGGCCCTCGCGTACGCGCAGACCAAGGCGCTGCTGACCGCCGAACTGGACATGCCGCTCGCGGCCTCGGTGGAACTCGACGCGAACACCCAGGCCCTGCTGATGAACGGCGAGGACTACCGGGAGTTCCACGCGGCCTTCACCGGGAAGCGGCCGCCCCAGTGGAAGGGCAGGTAGTCCGATGGGCACGGGCGCGATCGGCACCGGCGCGATGGGCACCGGCGCGATGGGCACCGGCCGGGAGGACACCGCCCTGCGGGTCGCCGTGGTCGGCGGGGGACCGGGCGGGCTCTACGCCGCCGCGCTGCTGGCCCGGCAGGGGCACGCGGTGGACGTGTGGGAGCGCAACGCCCCCGACGACACCTTCGGCTTCGGAGTGGTCCTCTCCGACGAGACGCTCGGCGGCATCGAAGCGGCCGACGCCGTGGTCTACGCGGCCCTGAGCGCCGAGTTCGTCCGCTGGGACGACATCGACATCGTGCACCGCGGCCGGCTGCTGACCTCCGGCGGCCACGGGTTCGCCGCGCTCGGGCGGCGCCGCCTCCTGGAGATCCTGCACGAGCGCTGCGCGGGCCTCGGGGTCCGGCTGCGCTTTCGCACCCCGGCCCCCGAGCCGCAGCTGCTCGCGGCCTCGTACGACCTGGTGGTCGCGGCGGACGGGGTGCACAGCCGGATCCGGGAGGCCGGGGCCGGGCACTACGGGCCCGCGCTGACGGGCGGGCGGTGCCGGTACATCTGGCTGGCCGCCGACTTCGCCCTCGATGCCTTCCGCTTCGAGATCGCGGAGACCGAGCACGGGGTGATGCAGCTGCACGCCTACCCCTACGCGGCGGACTCCTCGACCGTGATCGTCGAAATGCGCGAGGAGGTCTGGCACGCCGCGGGCTTCGACCTCTGCGACGAGGCGGAATCCGCGGCCCGCTGCGCGAAGACCTTCGCCGAGGCCCTGCGCGGACGGCCGCTGCGCGGGAACGGCTCCGCGTGGACGCAGTTCCGTACGGTGGTCAACGCGCGCTGGTCGCACGGCAACACGGTGCTCATCGGCGACGCCGCGCACACCGCGCACTTCTCGATCGGCTCCGGCACCAAACTGGCGGTGGAGGACGCGCTCGCACTGGCCCGGGCGGTGGAGGCCGAGGCGGACGTCCCGGCCGCGCTGGCCGCGTACGAGGCCGCCCGGCGGCCCGCCGTGGCCTCCACCCAGCGGGCGGCGGCCGCCAGCATGCGGTGGTTCGAGGAGCTCGCCGGGTACGTGGAGCAGCCCGCCCGGCAGTTCGCCTTCAACCTCCTCACCCGCAGCCTGCGGGTCACCCACGGCAACCTGCGGCTGCGCGATCCTCGGTTCACGCGGGCCGTGGAGCGCGACTTCGGCTGCCCGCAGGCCCCGGACGGGGCTCCGGAGGATGCGGGAACCCCGCCGATGTTCACGCCGTTCACGCTGCGGGGACTGACGCTGCGCAACCGGGTCGTGGTGTCCCCGATGGACATGTACTCGGCTTCCGCCGCGGAGTCGTCCGGCGACGGCGTGCCGGGCGACTTCCACCTGGTGCACCTCGGCGCCCGCGCCCTGGGCGGGGCCGCCCTGGTGATGACCGAGATGGTCTGCGTCAGCCCCGAGGGCCGGATCACCCCGGGCTGTACGGGCCTCTACACCGCCGCCCAGGCGGCCGCCTGGGCGCGGATCGCCGACTTCGTGCACACCTCGGCGCCCGGCACCGCCCTCGGCGTCCAGCTCGGCCACTCGGGCCGCAAGGGATCGACCCGGGTGATGTGGGAGGGCATGGACGCCCCGCTGCCCGAGGGGAACTGGCCCCTGATGGCCGCCTCCGCGCTGCCCTACCGCCCCGGGGCCTCGGCCGTCCCCCGGGCCATGGGCGCCGCGGACCTCGCCGCCGTCCGCTCCGACTTCGCCGCCGCGGCCGTCCGGGCCGCACGCAGCGGCTTCGACCTGCTGGAACTGCACTGCGCGCACGGCTACCTGCTCTCCGGTTTCCTCTCCCCGCTGACCAACCACCGCACCGACGCCTACGGCGGCCCGCTGGAGAACCGGCTCCGCTTCCCGCTGGAAGTATTCGACGCCGTCCGCGCCGTCTGGCCCGAGGACCGGCCGATGACGGTCCGCCTCTCCGCCACCGACTGGGCACCCGGCGGCACCTCGCCCGAGGAGGCGGTGGCCATCGCCCGGGCCTTCGCGGCCCACGGGGCCGACGCCATCGACGTCTCCACGGGCCAGGTGGTCGCGGAGGAGACCCCCGAGTACGGGCGCGCGTACCAGACCCCCTACGCCGACCGGATCCGCAACGCACTGAACGTGCCGGTGATCGCGGTCGGGGCGATCTCCTCCTGGGACGACGTCAACTCCCTGCTGCTGGCGGGCCGGGCGGACCTCTGCGCGCTCGGCCGCCCCCACCTCTACGACCCCCACTGGACCCTGCACGCGGCCGCCGACCAGTCCTACGCCGGCCCCGCCGCACCCTGGCCCCCGCCCTACCTCGCCGGCAGCCGCAAGCCGCCGACGGGGCGGGGGTAGGGCCCGCGCTCGCCCCGCCTACCGGTGGGGCCGCAGGGCCAGGCACTCGTGGCAGTGGCAGGGCTCCGGATGCGGCCAGTCGGGCCAGCCGCCGGAGCGCAGCTCCCAGGCGAGGCGTTCCATGACCGCGGCCGCCTCCTGTGCGGCCGCCTCGTCCCGGAAGGCCGAGAACTCGGCGAGCCGCAGCACGGCCGGGGAGCGTACGAGCGTGGCCCGGAATCCGTGCAGGTGGCGGGTGGCCACGTACGCCCAGCGGTACCCCCGGTCGTGCCGCGGCCGGCCGATCGCCTGGCAGTCCTCCCACCCGTTCACGCGGTCGTGGACGTACACCTTGGAGTTGCCCTTGAACATCTTCGTGCCGGGACGCTGCCCCTGGCCGCCCTCGCCGTAGCGGCGCCACAGGACCACGTTGGCGGCCAGCATCCAGAGCGGTTCGAGCGGTTCGAGCGGTTCGGCCGGTTCGGCCGGCTCCTCGCGCGCGGTCATGTCAGCGCGAGCTCCACCCGGTCCTCGACCGGGGTGTAGCCCAGGCGCTGGTACACACCGTTGCTGGTGGGGTTGGTCAGGTCCGCGAAGAGCAGCACCTCGCGTGCACCGGCCGCGTGCGCCGCCTCGGTGACGGCGTGGGTGACGCCCGCCGCGTAGCCCCGGCCGCGCAGCGCCGGCGGGGTGTACACCGGCCCGATCCGGGAAACGGCGCCGATCGGGCGGAAGAAACCGGCCAGGGAGACCGGGGTACCGGCGTCGTCCACCCAGAGCAGCATGCCGCCGTACGAGAGCCGGTCGCGCAGGGCGGCTTCGGAGGCGGCCCCGCCCTCGCCGGCCTCCTGCCTGAAGGCGGTGACCCAGTCCAGGAGCAGCGGGAGGTCCGCCTCCCCGGCGGTGCGGGCCCGTCCGGCCGGGGCGGGATCGGGGGCGATGAGCCCGGCGAGCCGGTAGAGCCGGTCCTCCTCCGCGACCTCGGTGGGCCTGCCCCAGGCGTCGGCCAGCACGTGCGCGTCCTCGCGGCGGACGCTGAGTGCGTCGACCCCGGCCAGCAGCGGCTCGGTGGCGAGCGCGGTCCCCAGCTCCCGGACGGCCTCCGGGGGCACTGCGCCGATCAGCAGCGGGTACGGCGGGGTGTGCACCAGGGCGCCGGCGACGGCCGCGTCCTCGTCGGTCCACCACCCGTAGAGCGGGGCGGCGGAGCCGTAGGCGTCCGGGCCCCGCCGCTCCAGGGCGTCGATCACGGTCAGGAGGGACGTGTTGACGACGGGCTCGGCGGCGATGGCCGGGCGGGCCGCGGCCAGATAGGCCGGCAGGTCGGAAGTGAAGGTCCAGGGCATGGGGCATCCTCGCCCGTGCCGGGCCCACCGCGCAGCAGGTTTTCCCGCCCGCGCGGCCCGCGCCGTCCGCGGGGCTCGGCCGGTCAGGGCGGCCGTGGAGACGGGCTACGGCTCCACGAAGCCCGCCCCCAGGTCCCGCAGGCGCTCGTGCAGTTCCGCGAAGACCGCTGCCGAGCGGTCGCCGGGCCAGTCCGCGGGGAGCAGGGCGCGCGGCAGGCCCGGGTCGGCGTACGGGAGGCGGCGCCAGGTGTCCAGGGCGAGGAGGTAACCGCGGTAGGCGGCCTCCGGGGTGGGGTCGGCCGCGCCCGTCTGCAGGGCGCGCAGGGCGGGCTCGTGGAGGTCGAGGAACTCCTCGTGCTGCTTGGCCAGCGCCGCCAGGTCCCACCAGCGGGCCACCGACTCGGCCGTCGGGGCGAAGCCCAGGTGGGCGCCGCGGAAGAGCTCCACGTACCCCGTCAGGTGCAGCCGCTCCAGGGTGTGCCGGGTCTCCCCGTCCCACTGCGCCGGGGCGATCCACACGCCGGGCGCCACCGCGCCGAAGCCGAGCCCGGCGAGCCGGGAGCGCAGCAGGTGCCGCTTCGCCCGTTCCTGCTCCGGGACGGAGAAGACGGCCAGCAGCCAGTCCTGGGACTCCGCCGGGCGGGCGGCTCCGTAGATCCGGCGGTCGCCGTGCTCCAGGAGCCGGCGCGCCTCGCCCGACAGCTCGTACCCCGCCGCGCGGTCCCCGGTCCGCGCGGGCAGCAGGAAGCCGCGCCGCTTCAGCCGGGACACCGACGAGCGGACGGACGGGGCGTCCACCCCGGCCGCGCCCAGCAGGCGGACCAGCGCGGACACCGGGACCGGGCCCGGGAAGGCCCGCCCGTAGGCGCCGTAGAACGTGACGATCAGGGATCGCGGAGTGTGCTGCTCGACCACGGCTTCACTCTAGATCGTGTCCTCGGCGGGGAGCCTGCGGATCCTCCTGATCGCGCAGCCGGAAGCGTTGCAGCTTGCCCGTCGCCGTCCGGGGCAGGGCGGGCAGGAAGACGAAGGTGCGCGGGCATTTGTGCGGGGCGAGCTCGGTCCGCATGAAGGTGCGCAGGGCGTCCTCGGTCAGGACCGCGCCCTCCCGCAGGACCGCGTACGCGACCACGACCTGCCCGCGCCGCTCGTCGGGGCGGCCGACCACGGCCACCTCCAGCACGTCGGGATGGCGCAGCAGGGCCTCCTCGACCTCCGGGCCCGCGATGTTGTACCCCGCGGAGATGATCATGTCGTCTGCCCTGGCCACGTAGCGGAAGTAGCCCTCCGCGTCGCGGACGTAGGTGTCGCCCGTGAGGTTCCAGCCGTCCCGTACGTACTCGCCCTGCCGCGGGTCCGCCAGGTAGCGGCAGCCCACCGGCCCCCGTACGGCCAGCAGCCCGGGCACCTCGTCCGCGACCGGCAGCCCCGCCTCGTCCACCACCCGGGCCTCCCAGCCCGGCACCACCCGGCCGGTGGTGCCGGGCCGGATGTCCTCGTCGGCCGCCGAGATGAAGATGTGCAGCAGCTCGGTGGCGCCGATCCCGTTGATGATCCGCAGGCCCGTGCGCTCGTACCAGGCCTGCCAGGTGGCGGCCGGCAGGTTCTCGCCCGCCGAGACGCAGCGGCGCAGCGCGGACAGGTCGTAGGCGCCCGTGTCGTACGGGCCCAGCGTGTCCAGCATCGACCGGTACGCGGTGGGCGCGGTGAACAGCACCGACACCCGGTGCTCGGCCAGCGCGGGCAGCAGCAGGCGCGGGGAGCCGTCCGCCAGCAGCAGCGCGGAGGCGCCGGCCCGCAGCGGGAAGACCACCAGCCCGCCCAGGCCGAAGGTGAAACCGAGCGGCGGACTGCCCGCGAAGACGTCCTCGGGGCGGGGCCGCAGCACCTCTTGGGAGAAGGTGTCGGCCACCGCGAGGAGATCGCGGTGGAAGTGCATGCAGCCCTTGGGGCGCCCGGTCGTGCCCGAGGTGAAGGCGATCAGCGCCACGTCGTCGGCCGAGGTCTCCACCGCCGGGAAGGGCCCGGCATGCCGCTCCGCCAGGCGCAGCAGGTCGTCCGGTTCCGCACCGCCGTACGCGGTGATCCTCAGACCCGGCACCCCCGCCTTCACCAGGTCGTCCACCACCTCCGCCTGGCACAGCGCGTGGCTCACCCGGGCCATCGAGCAGACCGTGGCCAGCTCCTGCGCACGCTGCTGGGCCAGGACGGTGACGGCCACGGCGCCCGCCTTCATCACCGCCAGCCAGCACGCGGCGAGCCACGGGCCGGTCGGGCCGCGCAGGAGCACGCGGTTGCCGGGGACCACGCCCAGGTCGGTGGTGAGCACGTGGGCGAGGCGGTCCACGCGGGCGTGCAGTTCCCCGTACGTCCACACCGCGCCGTCCGCGCCGCGGAAGGCGGGGCGGTCGGGGCCCAGCCGGGCGATGGTGGCGTCGAGCAGCTCCACGCCGCAGTTGAGCCGGTCGGGGTAGGCCAGCCCGGGGAGTTCGAAGAGGAGCCGCGGCCAGGCGTGCGCGGGCGGCAGGTGGTCGCGCGCGAAGGTGTCTCGGTGAGCGGAAGGCTTGAGCTCCAAGGCGGGTTCGCCCCCTTGCGACGGCCCGCGCCCCGGGTGGGGGCCGGACCCTGCGTATGGACTGTGGACCGAAGTGGAAGAGCCGGGCCGTACGAACGCAGCACGAGCGTATCGTCATGGTGACGGGAGTCAACAGGACGCGATAGAGGCTGGGGCATACGGATGACCCGATTCACGGGATTCGCGCTCGGGGCGGACCAGGAGGAGTGGTGCGCGCGGCTGCGCGCACTGGCGGCGCAGCGGCTGCGGCCGCTGGCGGAGAAGGGGGAACCGGGCCGGGTCAACCGGCCGCTGCTGGCCGCACTGGGCGAAGAGGGGCTGCTGGAGCGGGTGTTCACCTCGGGCGCGCTGGACCTGTGCCTGCTGCGCGAATCCCTCGCCTACGGCTGCACGGAGGCGGAGACCGCCCTCGCCCTCCAGGGGCTGGGCGCGTACCCGGTGCTGCGCTCGGGCAGTGAGGCGCAGCGCGAGCGCTGGCTGCCCGGGGTGCGGGCCGGACGCACGGTGGCGGCCTTCGCGCTGAGCGAGCCGGGGGCCGGATCGGACGCGGGGGCGCTGGCGCTCGAAGCGGCGCCCGAGGGAGGCGGTGGCGGTGACGGCGGGAGCGGCGGCGGGGGCTGGCGGCTCAGCGGGGAGAAGTGCTGGATCTCCAACGCCCCCGAGGCGGACTTCTACACCGTCTTCGCCCGCACCGGAGAGGGCCCCGGAGCCCGGGGCGTCAGCGCCTTCCTGGTCCCGGCCGACCGGCCGGGGCTCTCGGGGGAGCCCCTCGACATGCTCTCCCCGCACCCCATCGGCGCGCTCGCCTTCGACGGGGTCCCGGTGGGCCCGGCCGACCTGCTGGGGGAACCGGGCCGGGGTTTCCGGGTGGCCATGGACACCCTGAACCTCTTCCGCCCCAGCGTGGGTGCCTTCGCCGTCGGGATGGCCGGCGCCGCCCTGGACGCGACGGTGGCGCACACGGCCGCCCGTACCGCCTTCGGCGGGGTGCTGGGCGACCTCCAGGCCGTGGCGCACCGGGTGGCCGAGATGGCGACCCGGACCGAGGCGGCCCGGCTCCTCGTCTACGCGGCGGCGGCGGCCTACGACGCGGACGCGAGCTCCCCGCAGGTGCCGAGGCGGGCGGCCATGGCGAAGCTGCTGGCCACCGAGACGGCCCAGTACGTCGTCGACCACGCGGTACAGCTGCACGGGGCGGCCGCCCTGCGCCGGGGCCACCTGCTGGAACACCTGTACCGGGAGGTGCGGGCGCCGAGGATCTACGAGGGGGCGAGCGAGGTGCAGCGCACGATCATCGCCAAGGAGCTCTACCGGGAGGCGCGGGAGGTGGGGCGGGCATGAGCCTGGAGCGGATCAACCCGGAGGAGCTGTCCCCGGCGACGGGCTTCTCGCACGCCGTCGTCGCGAGCGGGGGCCGGCTGGTCTTCCTGGCCGGGCAGACGGCGCTCGACGGCGCGGGGAAGGTGGTGGGGGCGACGCTCCCGCAGCAGTTCGAGCAGGCGCTGGCGAACCTGCTGGCCGCACTGGCGGGGGCGGGCGGTGCGCCGGCCGATCTGGCGCGGGTCACGGTCTATGCCGCGGACGTGGCCGACTACCGGGCCTGTGCCCCCGAACTGGGCCGGATCTGGCGGCGGTTGGCAGGCCGGGACTATCCGGCGATGGCGGTCGTGGGCGTGGTCCGGCTGTGGGACGAGGAGGCGCTCGTGGAACTGGACGGGCTGGCGGTGCTCCCGTAGGCCTTTTTGCTGGTGAGCGCGGGTGCGGTGCGGGTGCCTTTGACAGTGGGCAAGGGCTGAGGGAGGGTGTAAATGCCTCATAAGCGGAGAAATCCGCGTATTCACCCTTCCTCTCGGAGGTGTATGACGATGCGCCGTGGGTTCATTGCGGCAGCCGTGACAGGGGCCGCCGGGATCACGCTCGGTCTGATGCCCGTGGGCAGTGCCTTTGCCTCCAGCCTTCCGCAGACGTACGACCGGTGTTCGAACTGGCGCGGCAGTGACTGGCGCGGGGACGACTGGTGGCGCTACTGCTGCGACACCTCCCGCGGGGACCGCCCCAGTTGGTGCTGGGACAACAACGACTGGGGCAACGACAGTTGGAACAGCAGTTGGGACAACAGCAACTGGAGCAACGACAACTGGCGCGACAGCGGGCACGACAGCCGGAACAACAACTGGAACGACGACAACGGCAACTGGAGTCACGACCGCGACAACGGCAACTGGAACCACGACAACGGCAACAACTGGCGTGACGGTGGCGGTGGCTGGAACGGCGGCGGCGGTGGCGGAGGCTGGAACGGCGGTGGCCACCGCAACTGACCGGGCGGCGACCGGCTGAGCGGTGAGGCGCGAACCCCGGACGCGGTGGACCGCGCCGGGGGCCTCGCCCCCCCGGCGCCTCAGCGCCCGCCGCCCTCCAGCAGGTTCCCCATCCACTCCTCGATGCCCGCCACCGTGCGCGGCAGGGCGCCCGACATCAGCCGGGCGCCCTCGGCCGTGATGACCAGGTCGTCCTCGATGCGGACGCCGATGCCGCGCAGTTCCGCCGGGAGGGTCTCGTCGTCGGGCTGGAGGTAGAGCCCCGGCTCCACGGTGAGCACCTGGCCCTCCTCCAGGACCCCGTCCAGGTACGTGTCCGCGCGCGCCTGCGCGCAGTCGTGCACGTCGAGCCCGAGCATGTGCCCGCTGCTGCACAGGGTGTAGCGCCGGTGCAGGTCGCCCTCGGCGTTCTTGAGCACCCCCCACTCCGCGAGCCCCTCCGCGATCACGCGCATCCCGGCCCGGTGGAAGTCGCGGAAGCTCGCGCCCGGCCGCAGCGCCGCCATGCCCGCGTCCTGTGCGGCCAGGACCAGCTCGTACACCTGCCGTTGGACGGGGGAGAACCGGCCCGACAGCGGGAGGGTGCGGGTGATGTCCGCCGTGTAGAGGCCGTCGGTCTCCACGCCCGCGTCCATGAGGAGCAGATCGCTCGCGTTCAGCCGGCCGTCGTTGCGGATCCAGTGCAGCACGCAGGCGTGCGCGCCGGAGGCGGCGATCGTCTCGTAGCCGGTCCCGTTGCCCTCGGCGCGGGCGCGGCGGTTGAAGACCCCCTCGATCCACCGCTCGCCGCGCGGGTGCGCCAGCGCGTACGGGAGCTCCCGTACGACGTCCTCGAACCCGGCGGCGGTGTGGTCGACGGCGAGCTGCAGCTCGGCCACCTCCCAGGCGTCCTTGACCAGGCGCAGTTCGGAGAGGGCGACCGCGAGCTCCGGGTCGGCGGCGGCGTTGCGCCCCGAGGGGGAGCCCAGTGCGTCCAGGTGGGCGCAGCGGATGCCGGAGAGGCGCTCCGCCTCCGCGAGGTCGGGGCGGCGGCCGACCCAGAACTCCCCGTAGCGGCGGTCGCGGTAGAACTCCTCGTTGCCGCCGGTGCGCGGTGAGCGCGGGCGCAGGTAGAGGACGGCCTCGTGCCCGTGCGGGCCGGCCGGCTCCAGGACCAGGACGTGGCCGACCTGGTCCTCGCCGGTGAGCCCGGTCAGCCAGGCGTATGCGCTGTGCGGGCGGAAGCGGTAGTCGCAGTCGTGGCTGCGGACCTTCAGCTCTCCCGCGGGGATGATCAGCCGCTCCCCGGGGAAGCGGGCGGAGAGGCGTGCGCGGCGGGCGGGGGTGACGGCGCACGCGGGGACGCGTGCGGCGTCCGGCAGGGGGGAGGCCGCCCAGTCCGAGGCCATGAAGCGGGACAACTCGGCTGATACGGGCAGGTCGTGGCTGCCGATGTTGAGCCCGGCGGTGGGGCGGGAGGGGGTGTCGGTCACAGGGGCTCCCTCAAGAAGATGCGAACTGGTGGGCGCACAGGTCTTGTCAGTGCAATTTCACATTACTATGTTACAGCTCACACCGCGCCCCGTTGATCCCCGCCAAACGCCGTGTGAAGCAGGGCAGTTCAGCGGGCGGGCGGTTCCGCAAGCAGGGCAGTTCCGCACTTTCCCCCACCGCCCCTCCCAGCCAGGAGTTCTTGGTGCCCCAGCACAGAGTCGTGCGCACGTCCCTCCTCTCCGCCGCCGTCGCGGTCACCCTCCTCGCCACCGCGGGCCAGACCGTGACCCAGGCCGCCGGGACCGGCGCCCGCGCCGACGCCCCGGGTGTCACCGCACCCGGCATCTTCGCGGGGGGCGCGCCGGGCGCCGAGGCCGGTGCGCACCCGTTCGACGAGGTCGAGCACCTCGCCGACGCACGGCAGGCCGCCCCCGCGCCCGCCCCGGCCCCCGGCGGCCGGGCCCCGGGCGGGCAGGCCGTCGCCGAGGGCAAGGTACCCGGGGCGGTCACCGCCCCGAAGGGCGGCAGGCTCGCCGCCTCGGTGCAGGGCGCCGCGGCGGGCGTCCCCTGCACGCTCGACGGGATCACCGGGCTCACCCCGGAGCAGTTCGCCGACTTCCTCGCCGACCCGGCCGTCACGGCGGCCAAGGGCGGCTGCCTCCCGGGCTTGATCTGGACCTGGGACGCCCGGCTGGCCCCCGTCATGTCGGACGCCCACGTCCAGGCCGTCTCCCGCCGGATATCCGCCCTGGCCGCCTCCCACGACGGCCTGAACTCCTCCCACCTGGAGGAGATGTTCACCTACCTGCACGCCGTGGCCTACCACGACCACTCCCGCGCCGAGATCGACGTCACCGACGCCCCGACCGTCGAGGCCATGCGCCAGGCCATCGCCGCCTTCGCGGGCGCCGCCCGCACCTTCGACGTCACCGGCTCCAACGCCCGCACCCTGCGCGAGGCCCTCTACGCCGGCAGCGCCCCGGGCCTGCGCCACCACCAGCTCGGCCTGATCAGGAACGTCCTGGCCACGATGGACCCGTCGCACACCGCGACCAACCTGGACACCGCCTGGGCGGGCGCGGCGCTCGCCGCCCTCTCCGTCAACTACCTCGGCGTGTACAACAACGACACCGCGTTCCACGCGGCGGCCGCCGCCGACGCCCCGTACCGCGCCACCTTCAAGAACTTCGCGACGTACGCCCACCTCAAGGGCACCGCGAACGCCTGGGTGGCGCGCGACGCCCTCGCCGAGTTCGGCCGCTTCGGCCAGATCGCGGGCCTGAAGGACGGGATCACCGCCGACCTCGGTGCGCTCCTCGCCCCGGCCCGGGCCGCCTTCGGCGACGGCAGCGAGCCGTGGGTGAAGGCCGTTTCCTGGCTCACCTTCTACCAGGCGTGCAAGCCGTACGGGGTGTGCAAGGAGGACATCGAGCGGGAGCTCTTCCCGAACACCTTCACCTACGACGGCGGGGCCAATGGGGCCATCAGGGTGCGCACCGCCCTCGACCGGGCCGTCGTCGACCAGCTGTACTACGCGAGCAAGCAGGTCAGGAACCAGTTCCACCGGGTCGTGGGCACCGACCAGCCGCTCGCCGGAGACGTCAACACCACCCTCAGCATCGTGCTGTACGCCTCCCGCGCCGACTACGTGAACTACCAGCCGCTCCTCACCGGCTACGGGACCGACAACGGCGGCATGTACATCGAGAACGGCGCCACCTTCTACACCTACCAGCGCCGCGTCCCGCAGGACTCCCAGCTCACCCTGGAAGAGCTCTTCCGGCACGAGTACACGCACTACCTCAACGGCCGCTTCGCCGTCCCCGGCACCTTCGGTCAGGGCGCCTGGTACGAGGGCGACCGCACGACCGCCATGGACGAGGGCACCGCCGAGTTCTTCGACGGCGCGACCCGCGACAACGGCATCGCCGTCCGCAAGTCCCTGATCAAGAGCATCATCGGCGACACGGCCGGCGGCGGCCCCCGCATGACGGTGGACCAGCTGCTGCACGCCACGTACGCCAAGGACGGCTTCCGCTTCTACGGGTACTCCGGCGCCTTCTTCGAGTTCCTGTGGACCGAACAGCCCTCGAAGCTACGGGAGATGTACGGCCACCTGCGCGCGAACGACCCGGCGGGCTTCGACGCCTGGCGCACCCGGATGGGCGGCGACGCGGCCGTCCAGAGCGGCTACGACCGGTTCCTGGACGCCCAGATCGCCAAGGTCGACCAGCTGTACGTGCCGAACACTTCGTTCACCCCGAACGCGCAGCTGCGCGACGCGGCGCTCGCGGACGTGAAGTCGGCCTTCGCCACGGCCACGTACAACACGCCGGACTGCGTGGAGAACGGCGAGCCGGGCAAGCGGCGGTTCACCTGTACCGGCAGGATCACGGCGAACCTGAAGGACTGGCGCAGCGACGACCAGAACTTCAAGGACATGTCCGAGACGGTCGACTACTTCATCCTCGACCGGGCGGGCGCGGCCTCGAACAACCTGGCCGACATGAACTGCTCCTTCGGCGTGCTGGACATCTGGAGCAACCGGGTTGCGGGTACCTCGAGTTACAGCTGCGAGGGGCCGCTGCGCGGGTGACCTCGGCCATCCGGGGCCGCCCTCTGTTCCCCTCTAGAGATATGTGACATATTACTGCCGTGCCCAAGAGACACCCCCTGGACCTCGTGATCATCGGCGCGGGCGTGGTCGGAGCCGCGTGCGCGTACTACGCGGCGCGCGCCGGACTCCGCGTGGCCGTCGTCGACCGCGGCCCGGTCGCCGGCGGTACGACCGGCGCTGGCGAAGGCAACCTGCTCGTCTCCGACAAGGAGGCGGGCCCCGAGCTGGACCTCGCACTGCTCTCGGCGCGGCTCTGGCGCGAGCTCGCGCTCGAACTCCCGGGGGAGATCGAGTACGAGGCCAAGGGCGGCCTGGTCGTCGCCGCGCAGGAGGCCACCGTGAAGGCCCTGCGGGGCTTCGCCGACGGCCAGCGCGCGGCGGGGGTCGACGCGGTCGAGGTGGGCCCGGAAGAGCTGCGCGCCCTGGAGCCCCACCTCGCCCCGGACCTGGCGGGCGGCTTCCACTA
This sequence comes from Streptomyces sp. NPDC051563, assembly GCF_044454225.1. NCBI lineage: Bacteria > Bacillati > Actinomycetota > Actinomycetes > Kitasatosporales > Streptomycetaceae > Streptomyces > Streptomyces sp. NPDC051563. Next base: position 841 of record NZ_JBITDL010000007.1, on the reverse strand, counting down.
CCCGCAGGACGCCCAGGTCCAGCCCGCCCAGGCGGCGGCGCAGCTGCTGGCCGCGGCGCCGGACCTCGTGCTGCACCTCGGGGAGGAGGTCACGGAACTCCTGCGGGGCCCGGCGGGGGAGATCCGCGGGGTCCGCACGGCGCGCCGCGACCTCCACGCCCCGGCGGTGGTCAACGCCGCCGGCACCTGGGGCGGGGCGGTGGCCGCGCTGGCCGGAGCCGTCCTTCCGGTGCTGCCCCGGCGGGGCTTCGTCCTGGTGACGGAGCCGCTGCCGAGGGTGGTGCGGCACAAGGTATACGCCGCGGACTACATCGCGGACGTCGCCAGCGGGTCGGCGGCGCTGCAGTCCTCGGCGGTGGTCGAAGGCACCCCGGCGGGGCCGGTCCTGATGGGGGCCACGCGGGAACGGGTCGGCTTCGACCGGTCGTTGTCGACGGAGGCGCTGAGGCGGTTGGCGGTGCAGGCGGCCGTTCTCTTCCCGGTGCTGGCGGATGTGCGGGTGCTGCGGGTCTATCACGGGTTCCGGCCCTACCTGCCGGACCATCTTCCGGCGATCGGGCCGGATCCGCGGGTCCCGGGGCTGTTCCACGCCTGTGGGCACGAGGGGGCGGGGATCGGGCTGGCGCCGGCTACGGGCGTGCTGATTGCGGCTTCGCTGACGGGGGTGGTTCCGCCGCTGGACCCTGCTCCCTTTGCTCCGGCGCGGTTTGCGGGGCCGCCGTGAGGGTCGCCCGCCCTGTGCGGCGCCGTTGCCGGGGACTCTGTCCCCGGGCCCCTGCGCCTCAAGCGCCGGCGGGGCTGGGGTGTTGTCGGGGCTCGGTGGCTGCGGGTGGGGGGCGGT